>JALOAB010000046.1 GCA_023229045.1 Fidelibacterota bacterium | reverse complement strand
GGAAAAAATCCTTGATTATAAAACCATCAGATTGTAAGTTTACCCGCTATTTTTGGATTATAAATAAGAGATAAACAATGTACAAAACATCTTTTCCAAAATTGACGGAAATTAAACAAGACTGGTATGTAATCGATGCCGATGGTATCGTACTGGGTCGTCTGGCCAGTCAGGTAGCCGCGATTTTGCGTGGAAAAAATAAACCATATTTTACACCGCATCTCGATACCGGTGACTTTGTCGTAATCATCAACGCTGATAAGATACGTTTGACCGGACGCAAAGCGGAGTTCAAGACCTATTTCACTCATTCGGGCTATCTGGGCAGTGAACGTTTTCTGCAATATAAAGACGTGTTGCAGAACAGCCCGGAAAAAATCGTCGAACGCGCTATCAAAGGCATGTTGCCGCACAATGCTCTTGGTCGCCAATTATTCCGCAAACTCAAAGTCTATCGCGGCCCGGAACATCCTCACCAGGCTCAACAACCGAAACTTTTAGCAATAGAAGGATAAATAACGGATGCCAAAATTAGAGTACATTTCATTAGGTCGGCGCAAATGCTCGGTTGCTCGTTTGAGAATGACTGCCGGCGAAGGGAAGGTGACCATCAACTCGCGCACCATGGATGAGTATTTCGGGAATGAATCCCTGAAACGCATGATCATTCAGCCATTTGAAATCTGCGGAGTGAGTGGGCAGCTGGATGTCAATGTCAATGTTCAAGGCGGTGGTTTTACCGGTCAGGCTGGCGCAATCCGCCTGGCGATTGCCCGCGCTCTGGAAAAATATGACCCGGAACTGAGAGCCAGATTGAAACCAGCCGGTTTCCTGACCCGGGACGCGCGGGTTAAAGAACGTAAAAAATACGGTCTGCGCGGCGCCCGTCGGGCTTTCCAATTCTCCAAACGTTAATACAGGAAACAATCGAACTATGGGAAATGTAACCTTCGAAATACTCTGGAAATCGGGTGCCCATTTTGGTCATTTGACCCGTAAATGGAATCCCAAAATGAAGAATTACGTCTTCATGGTCAAGAATGGTATTCATATCATTGATTTATCCAAAACTGTCGCCTGTCTCGACGAGGCTTCGCGTTTTATCCGCGAAGTGGTCCGCAAGGGCGGCGATGTTTTGTTCGTCGGAACGAAAAAACAGGCCAAAGAAATTGTTCAGAATGAAGCCGACCGCTGTGGCATGTTCTACGTTGTGGAACGCTGGTTAGGCGGGACATTAACCAATTTTTCGACGATTAAACGGAGTATCCGACATTTACAGAAACTGGAAAAAGACAAGTCGGTTGGTTATGGCGAAAATCTGACCAAGAAAGAAAAATTATCACTCGAGCGCGAGCGCGTTAAATTAGCCGATCTGCACCGCGGTATCAAAGATATGCGCAAATTACCCGATGTTCTCGTTGTAGTAGACACATTATATGACGATATCGCCGTTCAGGAAGCGCGCCGTTTGGACATTCCGGTGATTGCCTTACTGGACACCAACGCCGATCCCAGTATGGTCGATTATCCGATTCCGGCCAATGATGATTCAATTCAGACTATCAAAGTAATAATTACAGAATTGGCTGACGCCGTTATAGAAGCCAAAAATACCCGCCTGGTCGAAGTGCCACCCGTCGAAGAAGCGAGAATCTGACCGATTATTCAGAAAGGAAGATTATGCAAATTACTGCCACCCTGGTAAAAGACCTGCGTGATAGAACCGGTCTGGGTATGATGGAATGTAAAAATGCCTTGGTGGAATCCGATGGCGATATCGAAAAAGCCATTGAAATTTTACGTAAGAAAGGAATCGCCAAAGCCGAGAAAAAAGCCGATCGTTCGGCTCATGAAGGTGCAATCATTTCATATATTCATCCCGGTAATAAATTAGGGGTATTGCTCGAAGTCAATTGTGAAACCGATTTCGTTGCCGTTACTAATGATTTTCTAACTTTTGCAAAAGATATAGCTATGCACATCGCGGCCACCAATCCTCTATCGATTCGCCGTGAAGACATTGATCCGACGCTCCTGGAACGGGAAAAGGAAATCTACCGCGCTCAAGTACGCGAGCAGAAAAAACCGGAAAATATCATCGAACGCATTGTTGAAGGTAAGGTCGACAAATTTTACCAGGAAAATTGTCTGCTGGAACAACCGTTCGTCAAAGACCCGCAAAGCACCGTTAAAGATTACCTGACCGCGACGATTGCCAAGATCGGTGAAAATATCAACATCGCTCGTTTCGTCCGCTTTCAACTAGGCGAAAACCTTCAAAAATAGACCAACCAGCCGGGTTTCCCGATGGCCATAATTCCATATAAACGCGTAATCCTGAAGTTCTCCGGAGAAGCGCTTGCCGGTGAGAAACGCACCGGTTTTAATCCGGAAATGATCCAGCAAATCGCCAACGAAATCAAATCCGTCGCGGGGCTTGGCGTTCAGATGGGAATCGTATTCGGCGGCGGCAATATCATTCGTGGATTAAGCGCTACCGGGCAGACGATGGACCGCGTTAAAGCTGATTATATGGGGATGCTGGCAACGGTCATTAATGCCCTGGCAATGCAGGACGCGCTGGAAAAATTAGGCCTGCGCGCCCATGTATTTTCGGCGATCCAGATGATTGAAGTCGCTGAATTGATGATTATCCGCAATGCCCGTAAATATTTGGATCGGGGCGAAATCGTCATTTTCAGTGGCGGTACCGGCCGACCATTTTTCAGTACCGATTCCGGTGCGGCTCTGCGCGCCGTCGAGGTGCAGGCTAATGCCATTATCAAAGCCACCAAAGTCGACGGGGTTTACGACAAGGATCCGGAAAAATATGCCGACGCCCGTTTCTTTGAGAGATTGGACTATCAGACCGCTGTCGAAAAACGCCTTAAAGTCATGGACCTGACCGCCATAACCATCTGCCAGGATAACGACTTACCCATTATCGTCTATAATATGAAAGTGCCGGGCAATCTACGGAAAGTCCTGACCGGCGCGAAAGTTGGAACGCTAATCACACGGGATTAATCATGATTGATGAAGTAACCAAAGACGCCGAAGCACGCATGCAGAAAAGTCGCGAGACTTTTCAGCAGGAGATAACCGTTATCCGCACCGGGCGGGCGACGCCGTCTCTACTCGATCCGATCAAAGTCGAATATTACGGAACGAATGTGCCGCTCCGTCAGGTTGCCTCGGTTGGAGCACCGGACGCCCGTTTACTGGTTGTTCAGGTTTTCGACCGAAATGCCGTACCCAACGTCGAAAAAGCCATTCGTTCAGCCGAATTGGGTCTGAATCCGCTGGTAGATGGAAATTTACTGCGCGTACCAATTCCGCAACTTACTGAAGAACGTCGCAAGGAACTGGTTAAATATGTCCATAAAATTGCCGAAGAGGGACGCGTTGCCATCCGCAACATCCGCCGTGACGCCAATGATATGGCCAAAGACCTCGAGAAAGAACATGAAATTTCCGAAGACGCATTACATAAGGGTCAGGAAGAAATTCAAAAATTAACCGATAAGTATATCAAACAAATTGATGAACTGGTGAAGCACAAAGAAAAGGACATTCTCGAAGATTAGTCCGGCTTTCCAGGAATACTTACTACCTTAATTAAATATTTAAAAAAAGACGCAGTTGGGCTTGAATAAAATAAGCAGATGGGTATTTATACGGATTTGATTATTTTTAAGGCGGCTGATATTTCTGAACTGCATTCAGAAATTCATTCGATCAGCATTTCGAAAAGCCACAATTCGGGCAGGTAACGCAACCGCTTTCATGATAAACTGCCGAACCGCATTCCGGGCAGGTTGTGATCGCCTTTTTGTTGTCGATTCTGGGCGATGGTTTCGAAGCCGACACAGCTTGCTGTGGAATTGGTACTGAAGCGGCTCCATCAACTTCTAATAGTGAAAAACTCGGTTCCGCGCCGGGTGCTTTTTTCTTGCCTTCGCGTTCATCGAGATACCATTCGAGCGCTTTGGCGATGGCGTCCGGAGTCGAGAGAATTTGGGTGCCATTTTCCCAGACCGGTGATGGACCGCCGATGCCTTTTAATTGCTTGACAACATCGCGGGCGTCGATTCCGGATCGTAAGGCTAACGATATCAGACGACTGATGGCTTCTGACTCAACCTGCGCCTGACTGCCGGCTTTGCCGATATTCGTAAACACTTCACACAGACCGTAATCGTCTTCGTTGATGGTGATGTATAAAGTGCCGTTGCCGGTGCGCACGCGTTTGGTGATTCCGCGGGTTTCAGGGGGACGAATGCGCGGATGCAAGGTCTGATCGATTATCTGCGGTTGTTCGGAAACCTCGGATTTTGCCGACTCGGTTTGATTGCCAACGTACAATACTTGTTCATCCCGACTGCCGTCGCGATAGATGGTGATGCCTTTACAACCGGCTTCATAGGCCAGCCAGTAGGCGTCGAGCACATCCTGGACTGTTGCCGACTTCGGGAAGTTGCAGGTCTTGGAAACCGCCGCATCCACCCATTTCTGAAAAGCGGCTTGCATACGCACATGCCATTCCGGTGAAATATCGTGGGCGGTAATGAAAACACGTTTGATCTCGGCGGGAATCTCATCGATATTTTGTATCGAACCCTGGGTGATAACGCGATGCATTAATTCTTCGCTGTAAATCCCGGCTTCCCGACAAGCCTGTTCAAAATGCGGATTCACATACAGTAATTCGGTACCGTCCATGACCTTTTTAGTGAAAGCTAGTGAAAAAACCGGTTCGATACCACTTGAGCAGTCGGCAATCATTGAGATCGTGCCGGTTGGGGCAATAGTGATGCAAGCCGAGTTGCGATACTTAGGTCCATCGGGGAAAAAAATACTATCGTTCCAGGCGGGAAATGTTCCGCGATTGTTCCCTAATCCGGCGGAAGCATCCTTGGTCCGGGTATAAACGAATTTCATGAGTTCGTCGGCTAACTGGAGCGCTTCATCCGAGTCGTACGGTATTTTCAGTTTGAAGAGAATATCGGCAAACCCCATAATACCCAGGCCGATTTTGCGGGTCTTTTTGACCATCGTTTCGATTTTTTTCAATGGGAATTTATTGATATCTATAACGTCATCCAGGAACCGAACGGTATCATCGATGGTTTGGCCGAGCCGCTCATAATCGATTTTATTATCGGAAATGAAATTAGCCAGATTGATCGATCCCAGATTGCAGGACTCGTTCGGCAGGAGAGGTTGTTCGCCGCACGGATTGGTAGCCTCGATGTCGCCTAATTTCGGGGTGGGATTCATCTGATTGATACGGTCGATAAAAATGATCCCGGGGTCGCCGTTCCGCCAGGCGTTTTGGGCAATTAGTTTGAAAACTTCGGCGGCATTGAGCGTACCGACGATAGTGTCATCGACCGGATTAACCAATTCATATTGTTCGCGCCGCCGGACTTTTTCCATGAAAACATCCGTAACAGCAACAGAAATGTTGAAATTGGTCAGTTCGTGGCTATTCTTTTTACAATCGATGAATTCCAGAATATCAGGATGATCGACCCGTAAAATTCCCATGTTAGCGCCGCGGCGGGTGCCGCCCTGTTTGACGGCTTCTGTCGCGGCATTGTACACTTTCATAAAGGAGACTGGTCCGCTAGCTACGCCGCTGGTGGTCTTGACAATGCTCTTTTTGGGGCGAATACGGCTGAAAGAAAAACCTGTGCCGCCGCCACTTTTATGAATGAGAGCCGTATCCTTCAAAGTCTGGAAAATCGATTCCATAGAGTCGTCAACCGGTAAGACAAAACAAGCGGAGAGCTGCCCGAGTTCCCGACCGGCATTCATCAACGTCGGTGAATTGGGAATGAAATCCTTGCGGATCATCATCTGGTAAAATTTTTCCGCCATTCGCGGAATAGTAGAACGGGGAGAGTAATTGATTTCAGCTTCGGCTACGGCTTCAGCCACCCGCCGGAATAGTTCCTCGACGGTTTCGCTGACATTGCCATTTTTATCATGCAGAAGATAACGCTTTTTCAGCACTTCCATCGCATTATTTGAAAAAAGCGGTTTATTCTCCAGAGTAATCGGGATTGTAGCCGGGTTGATAGGTACGCTATTTTCACGAATTGCTTTTTTCTCGGTTTCGTTATTAACACTTTCAAAATCGAGTGCGATTGGCTCGGACATTCAAAAATTTCTCCTTTTGAGAGTTGACGATGATTTCCCCATGTATTCACTCAGTATTAAACCTGAATCGAAGTTAGCATGCCCAATCAAAGTAGTCAAGGAAAAATACAAGATTTTGTGTTTATCGACGACAAAAACACCATTTGTTGAGGATAAAAGATGTAGTAAAAATAGGCCACAAACCTTGACAAAAACTTTAAAATAAGCCGGATAACTGACATGCAATCCAAGGCCTTAAAAACATTTTAAAAAATTATTTGGTACTATTAAATTAATGGTAGTTTTTTGCATTGCGGGTGTAGTTCAATGGTAGAACTCCAGCTTCCCAAGCTGGCCACGGGAGTTCGATTCTCCTCACCCGCTCAAATCAGCCGGGAATAATTGTTAAAAACCAACTGATTGACCTATAGCAACTGATTTTAAGAATTATCATTTTTAATGTAATCAAGCAACCTATTGTCCTCAGGACTATCCGTATATCATTTGACATGCGCTATCCCGTCGGTATGTTGTCAATATGTGAAAAATCACTTGAACAAATCTGAATGCAATCCGGTTCGTACCAGATAGATAGTATCCTGCTCCTCTTTCCATATTAATAACCAGTCCGGTCTCAGATGACATTCCCGATAACCCTCCATATTCCCGTGTAAGAAATGCGCTTTATACGCAGGCGGGATTATTTTTTGATTACATAACAATTTCAGGAAATCGTACAGAGCCGAAAGATCGAATCCTCTCTGCTCTAAACGCTTCAAATCCTTTTTGAATTGACTGGTAGGTTTGAGGCTTTTCAATGCTACTTTGAGAATTGAGATATACCCAGCGCCTGAAACATTTCGTCGGGATCGGAATAACTTTCCAAGTCCGCGCCTTCCTCGACTTCTTGCATAGCCTTTAGGGTTACTTCGTTTGGTATCCGGACGGCAAAGGGCAAGCCGCGATGAAATGCGATTTCGCGCAAGTAGAGATCAATTGCGCCCGACATAGAGATATTCAATGCCTTTAAAACCGATTCGGCTTTGGCCTTGACTTCTTTTGATACCCTCACGTTTACAGTTGCGTCATTCATAGTCATTTTCTCCAGGCCTATATTACGCGAATGTAACGCAAAACGCAACACTTATTTCGATGATTATTTAGTAAAAGTAATGTAGGATTGTTCTCGTCGAGATAACTTCCGGAAAAAAGCCCCTATAACGCGTATCGGTATCCCCTGTACTGTTTTTCTCGTCGGAGAAATATAAATTCTATCAATTTCCCAGGCTGGCCACGGGAGTTCTCCCAAAGGGATCCCTCCGGGGGATTCTCCTCACCCGCTCAAATAACTGCAAAAACAGATAACTTTCGATTGCTTAGGTTGATATCGCTTTTCTCGGATTTATAAATTAACTGAACACATACGAGATTAATGACTCAAATGACGCCGCTGAAAGCGGGTGACTATGAATGACCATGAATGACGCCTTAGGTTAGCCCCTAACCAGGATCTCGACATACTGACGTTCCGGCGTAACATTCTTATAAGCCGGTCGAATGATCCGGCGCGACCGGTGGTTGAGTTCTTCCAGACGATGAGCACACCAACCGGCCAGTCTTCCAATTGCGAAAATCGGAGTGTATAATTCCGGCGTAATACCGATACAGGAATACACAAATCCCGAATAGAAATCGACATTAGCGCAGACGATTTTTGAGCGCTCGCGCCCCTTGAAATCGGCAAAAACCTGCGGCGCCAGTTCCTCGACCAGATTATAGAGATGAAATTCCTCCAGGCGGTTTTTCTCGGCGGCCAGTTCAGCGGCTTTGGTCTTCAGGATTTTTACTCTGGGATCGGATAGCGTATAAACTGCATGCCCGATGCCATAAATCTTGCCGGTTTGATCACCGACTTCCTTTTTTAAAATCTTTAGAAGATAATCCGCCGCGGCGCCTTTGTCGTCCCAGTTTTTCAGATTCTTTTTAATGTCGTTCATCATTTCCAGGACTTTAAGGTTGGCGCCGCCGTGATAAGGTCCTTTCAGCGAACCGATTGCGGCCGCAATCGCGGAATAAGTATCCGTGCCGGCCGAGCTGGTTACCCGCAAGGTAAAGGTCGAGTTGTTACCGCCGCCATGCTCGGCATGCGTAACCAGCGCCAGATCGAGCATATCGGCTTCCAGTTTAGAGTAGCGTTCGCCTTTCAACATATAAAGGAAATTCTCAGCCATACTTAGCTCTTGACGCGGGTGGCGAATTGACAGAGTCTTACGTTTAAAAGCATGGCGGTAAGCGTTGAATGAATAGGCGACGATAGTCGGAAACTTGGCGATTAATTCCAACGACTGTCTGACGATATTTTCCTCACTGCGGTCTTCGGGACGCGGATCATTGGTATAGAGCACCAGCACCGCCCGCGCGAGCATGTTCATCATGTCCGTGCCGACCAGATTCAGGAGCATTTGATTGGTGAAATTTTCCGGTAAATCGCGTTTTTCAGCCAGATATTCGGAAAAAACCTTCAACTCGGAATGGTTGGGCAGTTCACCGGCCAGAAGCAGATAGCAGATTTCCTCAAAACCGTGACGATTCTCGGACTGAAAACCTTTGACCAGCTGATCAAGTTGATAACCGCGGTATAATAATTGGCCTTCGATCGGCACAACCTGTCCGGCTTCCGACCGATAACCCACCACATCACCGATACTGGTCAAACCGACCAGCACTCCGGTATGATCTTCGTTACGCAGACCGCGTTTTACATTATATTTTTCATATAATCGTGGATCGATCTGACAGGCGGTTTGCATTTTTTTACATATGGTTTGGAGCATTGCTTGCGACATATTAGACATTCCTGTTCATTTAGACTATAGCTATTGAATTGATTTCTGTATTTAATAACTTTACAAATTCGGTCGTGCCGACACAACGCGCACCGTGAACATTGCCGAAGATATCGATCGTGCCGACCTGACTGGCAAACAAGCTGGCTAAAGCACTCTGGAGGTGACGAGCGGCGTCTGACCAGCCCATATATTCCAGCATCATAACTCCGGACAGAATCAGCGAAGCCGGATTTGCAGTGCCCTGTCCGGCGATGTCAGGCGCCGTGCCGTGAGTTGACTCAAAAATCGCTCGCCCGGTTTCGAAATTGATATTGGCGCCGGGCGCCAGACCGATCCCACCGATCATGGCCGCCGCCAGGTCGGAAATGTAGTCGCCATTCAGATTAAGGGTAGCAACCACTGAATAGCGCGCCGGATTGAGTAAAATATCCTGGAAAAAGGCATCCGTGATCATGTCCTTAATTATAATTTTACTATTCGTCTTATCGGCTGAATTTTCAGCCATCTGTTTGGCGTTGATACATTGTGCGGAGAATTCGCGTTCGGCCAGTTCATAGCCCCAGTTACGGAATGCCCCCTCGGTAAATTTCATGATGTTGCCTTTATGAACGAGAGTCACTGATGGCAATTTGTAACGAATTGCATAGGCGATGGCCGCCCGAATAAGCCGTTCTGAACCGGGTCTTGAAACCGGTTTAACTCCAAAGGCATTTTCGCCCGGGAAGCGCGGTGCCGGAGCTTTTAATTTCTCAATCAGAAAGTCTTCCAGTAATCCAGCTTCCAGCGAGCCACGCATGAATTCGATGCCGGTATAAAGGTCTTCCGTATTTTCACGGAAAATGACCACATTGAGCAGTTCCGGTCGTTTAACCGGCGCCGGAATTCCATCAAACCAGTGCAGAGGCCGGACACAGGCATAGAGATCGAGCGTTTGGCGCAAGATAACGTTCAAAGAACGCCGTCCCTCCCCAACCGGCGTGCGCAAAGGCCCTTTCAAGCCAATGACATACTGATTCAGTTCCTGGAGGGTTGCGGATGGCAACCACTGACCGCATTGCTGATATGATTTGTCGCCCGCCAGGACTTCGCGCCAGATTATCCTACGACTGGTCCCGTAAACCCGTTTAACCGCCGCATCGACCAGTTGCAGGGTCGGTCGGCAGATTTCGGTTCCGATCCCGTCGCCTTCGATGAACGGAATCACCGGAGTATCCGGCACTGTTAGAGAACCGTTCGCGAATATGATTTGTTCGTTGGACATAATGTTCTCCTTGTCAGATTAAGTTTGTATGTTTTGTAAACGTAAGTAATTCAAGGCACTGCCGGCTCTGAACCATTCGACCTGGAGTGGACTGTAGCTATGCTGAAGCAGGATTGTTTCACTTTCTCTATTTTGATGCCTGACAATTAAATTCAGGGGACGATCGGGAACGAGTTCGTCAAGACCGCTAATTCCAAACTCATCAGATTCCCGGATCCGTTCATAATCATCCGGATCGATGAATGTCAAAGCCAGCACGCCCTGTTTCTTTAAATTGGTTTCGTGGATGCGCGCAAAGGAACGGGCGATCACGACTGCCACGCCCAGGTAACGTGGCTCCATCGCGGCGTGTTCGCGCGACGAGCCTTCGCCATAATTTTCATCAGCGATAATTACCAAGCCTTTTCTACTTGCCTGATAATTGCGCGCTACTGTGGCTACCGGAGCATAGTTACCGGTCAGGCGGTTAAGGGTCTCGCCCACTTTTCCGCTAAAGGCATTGCGGGCTCCCAGCAGGAGGTTGTCGGATATTTTATCCAGATGACCGCGGTATTTCAGCCATTTTCCCGCCGGAGAAATATGATCGGTGGTGCACTTACCCCGGATTTTTATCAATAAAAATAAATTACTGAAAGAGGCTAAATCCGGCGCGGAAAACGGTTCCAGCCGGCGAAGCCGCTCGGACTGCGGATCGATTTTTATTTCAATATCCGGCTGATGCACGTTATCCACCGCTATCTGCTCAATTTTCATTTTTTCGCCCGGCAATTCCGCACCGACAGGCGGTGCGAGCCGGATACGCTGGCCTTTTTCATTCGCTATAGCATTTTCTAACGGATTAAATCGTAAATCGCCGGCCAGCGCCAGCGCCAGTACGATTTCGGGCGACGCCAGAAAGGTGTGAGTCAGTGAATTGCCGTCGTTGCGCCCGGCGAAATTGCGGTTAAAACTGGTAAGAATGGAATTTTTCTGCGACGGCGCGGGATTTTCTCTCTGCCATTGCCCGATACAGGGCCCGCAGGCATTAGCCAGAATTGTGGCTTTTAACTTTTTAAACTCGGTTAGAAGTCCGGCTTTTTCGGCGACGGTTTTAATCCATTGCGAGCCGGGATTGATAAGTAGCGGCGCGCGTAGAGGGATTTTATGAAGATTCGCCTGATGGGCAATCGAAGCCGCCCGCGCCAGGTCTTCGAATGAGGAATTGGTGCAGGAGCCGATCAATCCGGCCGATACTTTTTCCGGATAACCGGTAGATTTCAGGTAATCGCCGAATCGCGAAATCGGCACAGCCGTGTCCGGCGTGGCGGGTCCATTGATGTACGGCTCAAGCGCATTCAAATCGATAGTGATCACCCGGTCAAAGAAACGTCTGGGAGCCTGATAAACCTCGGGATCGGCCTGTAAATAATTATGAATAGCGCTGGCGCTTTCGGCAATTTCCAGGCGACCGGTTGCTTTTAAATATTCCGCTATTTTGGTATCAAACGGAAAAACCGACGAGGTTGCGCCGCACTCCGCTCCCATATTGCAGATGGTCGCCTTGCCGGTACAGGACAGACTAGCGACGCCTGCGCCGAAATATTCGATGATCATGCCGGTGGCGCCTTTGGTGCTCAGCAGACCAACCACTTTCAGAATGATGTCTTTGGGTGAAGTCCAGCCGCGCAAGCGACCGATCAATTCTACGCCGATTATACCGGGCAGTTTTAGTTCCCACGACAGACCAGCCATGACGTCGACCGCGTCCGCGCCGCCGACCCCGATTCCGAGCATTCCTAATCCACCGGCATTTGGCGTATGCGAATCGGCGCCGAGCATTAATCCTCCCGGGAAGGCGTAATTTTCCAGAAGCGTCTGATGAATTATTCCCTCTCCCGGCGGCCA
>JALOAB010000045.1 GCA_023229045.1 Fidelibacterota bacterium | reverse complement strand
ACTCAATCGTAAACAACCGGAAATAACAATTGATGGAGATGGATTGGAGTATGGCGTCTGGGAGAGTCAGAGTGATTATCGGGTGGTAATCCTCAATCATTCCTGGCAGGAACAAGTGGGCAAGCTCAACCTGTTCCAAGATTACCAAAAATTAACTTCTGATTTACCGGATTTCAGCAGAGAGCAAGATAATGAGTATCGATTTACCTTGCCCCGTAAGGGGGTTGGGTATTTGAAAATACAGAAGGGTTTGAAATCATAACACAAACAAAGGAGGCAAAATGAAAAAGACCTGTTTGTTAATCGTAGTAGTTGGTCTGATCTTATCAAGCTTTGGAATTGCACAAAATCTGATAGGCAATTCGAGTTTTGAGGATCAGAGTCCGTCCTTTTGGAGTCCTTTGAATGGAGAATTTGGCGCGGCGGTGGATGTTAGTCTGACCGAGAAGCACGCTGGATTTCGTTCGTTTAAAGTTAGCAAGAGTGCGGCGAGTACGGATGTAGTTGGCTGGGAATCGGTCAACAATGCGACGTTGTACTGGAACCGCATTGAAGAGGCGACCTCTGGCGGGACCTTTGCCTTGACGGGCTGGGTCAAGACAGCGGGCGTCAATACCAATCCGGCGAATGATGATGCGAAGGTTGGCTTGATCTTTGAGTTCAAGAATTCATCTGGGGGTGAATTGGCGACCGAGACTATTTGGGCTGATCAGAGTGTCGCCAGTAAAGATTGGGAGAATCTGGTAGGCACCACCGTATTGACCGAAGCGCCGGCGTCGGTAGTAGTCAAGTTAGTCATGGGCAAAGATGCGACCGGAACAGTCTATTTTGACAATGTAGATTGTAACACGACAGATGACTGGCGTATGGGCGTATTTAATGGTGGCGCAGAAGATGTGAATGGCTGGATGGACTGGTATGCAGGCAACGGCAGTTATGCGGTTGCTACGGATGCCGAATCTCATACTGGTGATTATTCGATTGTGATGGCTCAGCCGGATACATGTACGGCTTTGAGCGAACTGGTATATTATTCGAAGCCGTATCCGGTGGAAGCTGGTGAATGGTATAAGATCGGTGTATGGGTTAAGACCGAAAACGTCATTGATTCAGCTGAATATGAGCCGAGTTACATCACAAAAGAGTACTTCAATGAGAGAGTCAATTTATGCTATTTCTTTCATGGAGATGCGAATATAGAGACGGCCTGGGACAAAATGCCGGGTGGCGATAAGTTTGTGTATATTGATCAGAGAGATTCGACCACGGGCTGGACGCACTATGTAGTAGCCGAGCAGGCGCCGACCGGTGAAGACGCGGCGACCGGAATATCGGTTAGGGCGCGTTTCAACGATAAGGTTACCGGTAAAGCTTACTTCGATGACTTCAGCGTCGAAAAAATTATCGTTGACGGTGATAATCTGATAGGCAATTCGAGTTTTGAGGATCAGAGTCCGTCCTTTTGGAGTCCTTTGAATGGAGAATTTGGCGCGGCGGTGGATGTTAGTCTGACCGAGAAGCACGCTGGATTTCGTTCGTTTAAAGTTAGCAAGAGTGCGGCGAGTACGGATGTAGTTGGCTGGGAATCGGTCAACAATGCGACGTTGTACTGGAACCGCATTGAAGAGGCGACCTCTGGCGGGACCTTTGCCTTGACGGGCTGGGTCAAGACAGCGGGCGTCAATACCAATCCGGCGAATGATGATGCGAAGGTTGGCTTGATCTTTGAGTTCAAGAATTCATCTGGGGGTGAATTGGCGACCGAGACTATTTGGGCTGATCAGAGTGTCGCCAGTAAAGATTGGGAGAATCTGGTAGGCACCACCGTATTGACCGAAGCGCCGGCGTCGGTAGTAGTCAAGTTAGTCATGGGCAAAGATGCGACCGGAACAGTCTATTTTGACAATGTAGATTGTAACACGACAGATGACTGGCGTATGGGCGTATTTAATGGTGGCGCAGAAGATGTGAATGGCTGGATGGACTGGTATGCAGGCAACGGCAGTTATGCGGTTGCTACGGATGCCGAATCTCATACTGGTGATTATTCGATTGTGATGGCTCAGCCGGATACATGTACGGCTTTGAGCGAACTGGTATATTATTCGAAGCCGTATCCGGTGGAAGCTGGTGAATGGTATAAGATCGGTGTATGGGTTAAGACCGAAAACGTCATTGATTCAGCTGAATATGAGCCGAGTTACATCACAAAAGAGTACTTCAATGAGAGAGTCAATTTATGCTATTTCTTTCATGGAGATGCGAATATAGAGACGGCCTGGGACAAAATGCCGGGTGGCGATAAGTTTGTGTATATTGATCAGAGAGATTCGACCACGGGCTGGACGCACTATGTAGTAGCCGAGCAGGCGCCGACCGGTGAAGACGCGGCGACCGGAATATCGGTTAGGGCGCGTTTCAACGATAAGGTTACCGGTAAAGCTTACTTCGATGACTTCAGCGTCGAAAAAATGAAGGTCGCTCCGGGCGATGGTATCATCGTTGACAAAGGACAGGGTAATAATGTTCCGCACAAATATGCGGTGATGGATAATTACCCGAATCCATTCAATCCGGAGACCCGGATAGTCTACTCTCTGCCGCAATCCGGAAAAGTAAGTCTGACGATTTACAATCTATTGGGACAGCAGGTTCGTAAACTGGCTGACACGGTTCAAAATGCCGGGACTTACACTTTGACCTGGGATGCTCGTAATGATTTCGGTCAGAATGTAACAACCGGAATCTATATCGGTGTATTGACAATTGGCGAACAAAAAGTTACGAGAAAAATGGTGCTCGTAAGATAATCATTATAGAAAAAATCCTCCGAAGGCTTTTCCCGGCCTTCGGAGGATTTTAAATTCATTATGGGAAGGTCTATTATGAAGCGAACTCCAATTAACGTCATAATAATTGTGTTTTTACTGTTTTCGCTTCTGGAAGCGGGTACCACCGGCAAGATCAGGGGCCGGATTACTGATAAAAGTAGCGGGGAACCCTTAATCGGTGTTAACATCGTCCTCGAAGGTACCTCACAAGGAGCCGCAACAGATATAGAAGGTAATTATACCATACTTAATGTGTTGCCAGGTGATTACTCTTTAAAATCCAGCATGATCGGGTACCAGACTTTAATCCAGAAAAACGTTCAGGTGAATGTTGACTTGACTACTACTCTTGATTTCGAGATGAGCTCGACAATCCTGGAAGGTGAAGAAGTAGTCGTGATAGCTCAGATGCCGATCGTTAAGAAAGATGTCACCTCGACCTCGTTCAGGGTTAGTTCTGATCAAATTGGGCAATTACAGGTACAGAATTTGAGTCAAATTATCGAGCTTCAGGCCGGTGTGGTCCAGGGTCATTTTAGAGGTGGTCGAGCCGGTGAAGTGATGTATATTGTAGATGGTGTTCCGATGAATGACGCCTATGCCGGTGAAAACCTGTTCGATGTCGAAAGCGATATGATCCAGGAGGTTGAGGTTATCAGCGGTACCTTCAATGCCGAATATGGTCAGGCGATGTCGGGTATCGTCAATATTGTAACTAAAGAAGGGCAGGAAAGATACTCCGGTAAAATCACCTTTTATTGCGGCGATCATATCAGCTCGAATACTGATATTTTTATGAATATTGATGATATTAATCCGTTTGACAATACCAATTACCAGTTTAATCTCAGCGGCCCGATTCCGTTATTGGGGAAAAGGTTGTCGTTCTCACTTCTGGGTAGATCCTATCAGGATGACGGCTGGTTATACGGACAACGAATTTTCCGCCCCAATGATTTTTCCAACTTTTCGGATGATCCAAATCAGCAAATTATCCAATCAACCGGCGACAGCTCCTTTATATCGATGAATTCGTCAACCATGCAGACTCTTCAGGGTAAAGTCAGTCTGAAACTTTTCCGCATGGATAAAATAAACTATACCGGTTTTTACGAAAAAAGTAGAAACCGCAGTTACGACCGGTTATTTAGATATAATCCGGATGGCAATTATCGTCATGAGAATATGAGTTATCAAAACTCGTTTCAGTATACCCATATGTTAAATCAGAATACATTTTTAACTGCTAATTACTCAAATTTCTTTACTACTTACGGTCAGTATGTTTACAAAGATAAATATGACTCTCGTTATGTGCCGATTGAGCATCTGAATGCTACTAATTCCAACGGTTATTCAACCGGCGGGATGCGGATGTGGCATCATTTCCGGGATAATCGTACGGAGATTATCAAAGCCGATCTGCGAAGTCAAATCACCAGTCATCAAAATGTTGGCGCCGGCATAAGTTATAAAAAGGTAAATCTGAATCTCCGAGAATATCAGATTTACTTCGATGAAGATGACAATATTCAAATTCCATCGGATTCTTCCGCTTATAATAATTCTTATGACCACAATCCATACGAAATTGCCGCCTATATTCAGAATAAAATTGAATTTGGCGAAATGATAATCAATGTCGGCGTACGTTATGATTATTTCGAACCAAATGGCGTTGTGCCGACCCAGTTTTACAATACCGTCGGAGCTCCCAAACGCGAAGCCAAATCTTCCAGTCAATTTAGCCCCCGGATAGGTATCGCCTATCCGATTTCGGCTCAGGGCGTAATTCATTTTTCCTATGGTCATTTCTTCCAGGTGCCAAACTATGAATTCCTGTATGTTAATCCTGATTTCGAGGTGTCGCTTGTGCAATTGGAAGGCAGTGAACCTCCCAGCCGGGGTTTTAACATGATGGGTAATGCTGAGTTGAAGCCGGAAAAAACGGTCAGTTATGAAATTGGTTTGAAGCAGGCTATTACTGACAATCTGACCATCGATGTGACCGGATATAATAAAGATATTCGTGATTTGATTGGTCAGATCACTCTGTCTGATATCTATGGCGGTAAGTTCTGGCGTTATATCAATCGCGACTATGCCAATGTCAAAGGCATTACCTTAGCGCTGGAGATGCTCGAAAGACCGGGCGGAATCGGTTTTTCGGTCGATTATACTTATCAATCCGCAACCGGGAATGCCTCGGATCCGCTGGATGAATCCAAGAACCAGGAATCGGATCCGCCGATTGAATCTGAAAAAAAGCGTCAGCCGCTTAACTGGGATCAAACCCATTCTTTGAATATGACCACCACAACGACTCAAATGGGCTTTAGAATCAGTCTGATCGGTAAAATCGGAAGCGGTACTCCCTATACCCGCGAATCGCCCTATTACAATAACCGAATTCTGAATGGTGAACGCAAACCCATGACAATGACGTTTGATTTGAATTTATCTAAAGATATACCTTTGAAAAATATAATGATCAGCCCGTTCATTCGAATTACCAATCTGTTCGATAAGATGAATAATCTGGAAGTTTATCCCTCCAGCGGGACCGCGGATTATAATTACAGTATGGTATTTGAAAATTATCGCGGCTATAAAACTCTGGAGGAATGGAATATTCAGCCGAATTGGTATGAAGAACCCCGCAACATTATTATCGGCTGTTCCATTAGTTTTGACCAGAAAAAATGAACCTAAAATGAAGTACTCGATTATGAAAAGAAAACCATTTATTCTGTCATTCATAATATGCATGATTTTTCTGGAGGTTATTGCTCTGGCGCAGACGCCATCCAGTTTACGCGGCCATCGCATATACCGCCGCAAAGGCCTAATGAACGGCAATCTTGTATCCACTTTATTTTGGAATTATTGTGAAGTCGGCGATTATCCGAACGAACCTTCCGGTTGCTGGCCGAGCGCCGAAAGGCATTATCTTGATGATATTACGTTAGTCGTATCAGTCCAAACCGTAAATGATACCGGTCTCACTATTTATCCGATGGAAACCCAGTTCCGTGAATTCGTGGATGTATCACCAGATGATGTGCCCTGGGGTTTTGAACCGCGACCTTATTGGTTTAATATGGATGAACGATTCAACACCTCACCGGCGATGAGTAATAATCCGAATACCTGGCCGGATTACTGGCCTGACAGAGATTTGACCTGGAGTGGTTACTGGAATGGTTATTTTGGAAAAGGGGTTTTAAATGCCGATCTCGAAACCGTGTTTGTATTCGATGATGATCAGGACAAAGAACCCAATGTTAAGTGGAATTTTTATTGTAGTAGTAGTGATACCACCCGTGGCGGTATCGGATTAGTGGTAAAAGCCCGTGGCTTTCAATGGAGTCAGGTACTGGCTGAAGACTGTGTTTTTTGGCTCTATGATATTAAGAACGAATCCGAGCATGATTATCTAAAATCATATTTTGCCCAATATATCGACTGGGGAATCGGCGGTGTCGGTGGCGAAGTTCAGAATATTGGCGAGTATGATACCGATCTGGATATTGCTTTTGCTTATGGTCCGCCCGGAGCGGTTGGCACCCCTGGTAACTGGTATCCGATAGGACATGCCGGATATGCCTTTTTGGAGAGCCCCGGAATTGCGACCGATGGCAAAGATAACGATGGTGACGGTTTGATTGATGAAACCAGAGAAAGTGATGGTCCGGGCGTTTATCTGGATGTGTATCCTTACGGGGTGAGTAATGTTGAGGTGTTTGTTAATTTTTTCGGATATGAACCACAACCGCATTGGTCCAGCGATGAAGATTGTGACTGGACACCGTACACGGATGTCAATGGTAACGGCATCTGGGATCTTGGCGAACCCTTAAATGATGATGTCGGTAAGGATGGTATCGGACCCTATCATGATGGATATGAAGGTCCGGATGAGGGCGAAGCCGATGGCTTGCCAAGCTATCAGGAACCGAATTATAATGAAACCGATCCGGATGAATCCGATCAAATCGGTTTGACTGGATTTGAGATTTTTCCAACGCATACCTACGAGTTGACTAATGATGAAGAAAATTATCGGGTTTTCGCGCGGGCGCCCCTACCGATGGATCAGATTCTCCAACCTAATAATCTAAGTATGTTTTTCTCCTCGGGTCCGTTTCCACTGAGGCAAAATAACATCGAGCGCTATTCGATGGCGCTCTTGTTTGGCGAAGATCGTGATGACTTATTTAAAAATAAGCGAACCGTTCAGCAGATTTATAACGCAGATTATTCTTTCGCCAAGCCGCCAAATAAACCAAACCTGAAAATCTATCCGGGCGATGGCGAGGTGACTCTGGTATGGGATGACATTGCCGAATCTTCCTATGACCCGTTTTTACAGGAATACGACTTTGAAGGTTATATGATATACCGCGGAACTGAACCCAATTTTCTGGAAAGTAAGGTCATTACCGATTCATACGGCAATAATACTTATCGCAAACCAATCGCTCAATTTGATTTACATGACGGTAAAAAAGGGCCGCATCCAGTTGCGATATATGGAATCCAGTTCAATCTCGGAGATGATACCGGCCTGCGGCACACCTATATCGATCGGGATGTGCAAAATGGTCAAACTTACTACTATGCGGTTGTGTCTTATGACTATGGTTTATATACCTTTCACTCTACCGGAGTGGAAGGAATTCCACCCTCAGAATGTTCCTGTATTATCAGTATGAATGCACTCGGGCAGGTGACTTTTCTGGATGTGAATTGTGGAAAGGCGACGCCCCGTCCGGCCAGCGCCGGTTATATCCCGCCCAGTCTTGACGGCGATATCGAACATGTCGGTCCCGGATCCGGTTCAATTAACGTAGAAATAATGGAAAAACATCGAATTCCTTCCGGCCTAACGACTTATGAGGTCAACTTCCTGGAAGACTCCGAATATCACACCGAAACCCGACCTTATATGCTTGTTCGAAACGTACTGGCTGACACTTTGGTCCTTGATTCCACTTATATTGATCGGTATGGCGCCGAAAGTCCGGTAATTGATGGTTATATATTGACGGTTTTTAATGACACTAACATTGTCCTGGATGAAGGTAATTCAGGTTTTATCAAGGGTTCCTCTGACTATACCTTGAAAGTCAGACTGGATCCACGTAATGAGGATGTGTCCGGTTATCGTATGAATCTGGATCTCCCAGCCGATTTATTAATAACCTTTCACGATACTGTTTATACTAATTCGACTAAGTTGTGGAGTTTTAAATCCTTACCGTCAAAGATGCAAGTTTATAATCTCACCGATTCGGTCGATATGCAGTATGTAATTTATGACTACGACA
The DNA here is from genome assembly GCA_023229045.1 of Fidelibacterota bacterium. Classification (GTDB taxonomy): domain Bacteria; phylum Fidelibacterota; class UBA2242; order UBA2242; family UBA2242; genus JAGNGI01. Next base: position 4,043 of record JALOAB010000045.1, on the reverse strand, counting down.
GCAGTTCAAGCTACACTGATGGCGACGATATCCTGCTGATCGTGCCTGATGAGAAGTTTGCCTTGAAAAGATATACCTCCTGGATGATTCAGCTAAGCCCGGTATTTGAAATCGACACCAACTGGGTTGATGGCGTGCCATATACTGACACGAACTGGGTTACAACCGACCCGCCTGAACCGGGAGAAGAATTATTGATAAAAATGAAAAAGCCTTTTCGCAAAGGCGATGTCTTTCGCTTCTCATTACAAGGCGCTGATTCCAGCAACGCCCTGGCTAAAAAAGAACTGGATGACATTTGCGTCGTGCCCAATCCCTATGTTGTCACCGCTTCCTGGGAACCGGCTAATACTTATAAGTTCGGGCGAGGTGAAAGACGCCTTCATTTCTACCATCTGCCCAAGCAATGCACCATTCGTATCTATAATCTGCGCGGGCATTTGATTGATACTATTGTACATGACAGTACGGCTGATGACGGAATGGAGCCCTGGGATATCCTTTCCAAGGAGGGCAATGAAATATCGTATGGCGTCTACATTTTTCATGTCGATGCTCCCGGTGTTGGAACCAAGATCGGAAAGTTTGCGCTGATTAAATGATAAAAATTACCCGAAAAGTCAGATACTCTCTTTTGCTGGTTTTATTTATCGGTCTATGGCTGATCAGCAACTGTGCCAGGAAACCAGGGCAAGAACCGGTCGCAATCATCGCCGATCGGCCGATCTCCGCTGACGAATTTGCCTTTGCCTATGAAATGGCGCCGCGATCGATTACCAGCTTGCCCAAACAAAAAGCGCGAAAGGTGATTCTGGATCAGTTGATTGAAAGAATCACGCTGGCCAGGGAAGCCGAGCGATTGCACCTTGATCAAGATACCCTTCTGGAAAAGACGGTTGACTTTTATGAAAGACTGGCTATCAATCGCGAGCTTTATTTGAAGCATGTTCGACAGCCGGTAAAAGTCACTGAAAAAGAAGAACGGCAAGTTTTTGAGTTATCCAGAATTAAGCTCTATGTGCGTCATTTCAACACCGAGCAGATCGACCTTGCCAAACAAGCAAGCCTGGGAATTTTGCCATTTCAACATACCGCGCTGTTCAGCGGTGTTCAGCAGATCGAACTGGCCGAATACGGACTGATCGACCAGGTCAGCTGGCGCGATATTCCGCAAGAAATTGCCGACATCCTGTATCATTTACCGCTCAAGGAATTTTCCGAACCATATTTCGATGGCAATCGCTATCATGTATTCCAGGTAGTCGATATCGAAAAGGAAGTTTTATTACGCGAAAACGACTTCCAGGCCAATCGCGAAAGTATTAACGGTATCATAAGACGACGCAAGGAAAATAAAATTGCCGGTGACTTTGTTCAGCAGATAATGGCTGATCAAAACGTTATGATCAAGGCGGAAGCGCTTAATCTTCTGACTGAAGAAATCTGGCGTGATCGACCGGCTGAAACTCCAACTCTTGAGCAATTCATAACCAACCGCGAAGTAAATACCATTACGGATAATAGCCGGGATTTCCTGAATAATCCGATTGCCACGTTTTCCAGTGGGCGGATGACCGTGGCTGACATTCTGATCAATTACAAAGTCAATCCGATAAAAATTTCCTATCAAAGCAAAATGGCAGTCCGTGAAAGTATGAAGAATGCCGTCGGCATGTATGTCCGCGACTGGGTGTTTTCCGAAAAGGGTCGTAAAGAGCGGCTGGATCGCAAACCTTCGGTAATAGCCGAAGAAAGAACCCGTCGCGAACACCTGCTGATGCGCAAAATGTTGACGCATTTAGGGCGCGAGTTTTATGAACAATATCCGGATACGGCTGACTCGCAGGAGCGGCTTGAAAAATTTATAGCTGATTACAAAACAAATTTGCGCGAAGCTGAAAAAATCGACGTCGATAATGATAATCTGATGGCGGTAAAAACTACCGATGAGGGGTTGGCGCGCAAAATTGACTTTGTTGCATTTCACACGCAATGAATGAGGATACTATGAAGATATCAATTGGCAAAAAAGGATTGATGCTAATATTATTGATCGGTTCTGTTAGTCTAGCCGATTCAGGACGATTGACGAATGTCGGTACGACGGCGGCGCCTTTCCTGGAAGTAGGAGTTGGATCGCGCGCCATCGGAATGGGTGGCGCTTTTGTGGCGGTGGCCAATGATGTCTCGGCGCTTTACTGGAATCCGGCCGGAATTAGCCGGATTGCGCGCCCCGAAGCCGTTTTTGAAAGAGTCGAATGGTTGGCCGATATAAGTTTTAATTATTTCGGCGCAGTCATGCCTTTAGGTCGTTGGGGAACGGCAGGTGTTTTTCTGAATGCGATGTCAGTACCCAAAATGACGGTCCGGACCATCGATTTTCCAAACGGAACCGGCGAAATGTTCGACGCCTCCAGCTACGCCGCTGGCATATCGTATTCTTTTGCTCTGACCGACCGTTTTTCGATCGGGGTGAACGGAAAATACATCGAAGAACGGATCTGGCATGAAAAAGCCCGCAGTCTTGCGTTTGATATCGGTACCTTCTATCAAACGAATTTTCGCAGTCTGCGGATCGGGGCTACGATCACAAACTTCGGCAACTCAATGTCCCTGGACGGCAGTGACCTGATCATTTATCATGACGCCGATCCGAGTATTGATGGTAATAATGATCGCATTATGGGAAAAATGATGACCGACGAGTGGCCTCTGCCGTTGAATATGCAATTCGGTATTGCCTATGATCTGCTTACGACCAAATTTATCCGCATGACAATCGCCGCGGACGCTTTCCACCCGATAAATAACAGTGAAAGCATTAATGCCGGAACCGAAATAGCCCTTCTTGACATGTTATTCATTCGCGCCGGTTACCAGGCGATCGGTCAAACCGATACCGAAGAGGGTCTGACGCTGGGAGGAGGATTGCGTTATCAATTATTCGGTCAATCCTACATTAAATTCGATTATGCCTTTGCAGATTTCGGACGTCTGAAAAATGTCAGCCGCTACACCCTGCGACTGGATTTTTAGGATAATGTGAAAAATGGTCCCGGTTCTTTGCCGGAAAATTGCCCGATATTTACTAAAATCGAGGGTAGGACAATGCGAAAATTATTATTCACCTTTATAATTATATTTGTGGCAACCCTGACCGCAAGCCGGGCGCAACAAATTGCCATTAATCGGGTCGAATATATGCCCAATCTGCCGTCGCCCTATCTGATGCGCGACTGGAAAGCGGTGGCCGTCGGCTACGACAGCCTGGTTTTCGATCTCAATCGTACCGGTCAGTATCTGCCATTGGTCTGGATCAACGAAAATACAGTCAATTATCCCAATCATTCCAGCTTCGGACTGCATACGGTCGTCGGGACGCCTTATCCGGATAATGCTGAAGCTATTAACGCTATTCCGGCTGTTGTCGGCGCGACGCTGGTCGGGATCGACAAAAGCAACCAGAATGGGCATAACTGGGCGCTGGGTTGCGAGGAGTGGTTCAACCGGCGTCCGGATGAAAACGTTTACCTGAATAATTACGTCAGCCAGAGCGGTGACGACTGGTGGTACGCCTTGATGCCGAATGTTTTCTTTTATCAATTGTACGATCTTTATCCCGGCACCGGCGATTTTGATTTTCAGTTAACTTCTGTGGCCGATCAATGGCTGAAAGCGGTCGTCACGATGGGCGGCGGTGCGGCGCCCTGGCATAAACCCTCGATGAACTACCGCGGCTGGTATCTCTCGACGATGAAACCGTATACATCCGGTGTGACCGAACCGGAAGCGGCCGGCGCCATTGCCTGGTTATTGTACAACGCTTATGTAAAAACCGAAAATGCCAAATACCGCATCGGCGCCGAATGGTGCCTGGAGTTTCTTAATTCCTATTCAGGGAATCCATCCTATGAGTTGCAATTGCCATACGGCGTTTACGCCGCCGCTCGCATGAATGCCGAACTCGGTGCGACCTATGACATTGAAAAAATGGTGAACTGGTGCTTCGACCCGGAGAATAACGTCCGGCAGTGGGGCGTGAC
>JALOAB010000044.1 GCA_023229045.1 Fidelibacterota bacterium | reverse complement strand
ATTCACTGTGCCAGTAATCGTACAGGTGTTTGTATATGTGTTTCATCGGATCGCCGATATAAATGTCACTTTCCTCCACGCCGACGACATTGACAAGTTGACGAAAAACCGACATTACGACTGCCGGTGAAGTTTCGGAAACTCCGTAGTAACTATTGCGGGTACAGGATAAATCGGTAGTGCTATAATTACCGCTCCAGCCGCTGGTGGCATTCATTTTAATAAAGATTTTCTCGCCCGGAGAATAATGCACGGCGCCCTTTCCACGGTTGGTATTGTGATATTTGAAAATTGCCACCCAGGCCAGACTGTCGCTGGTTTCTCCCGTCAGAGATTGGATGGCTAAAGAAACCATACTGTCAACTACCGCCTGATCATTATTCTGCGGTAAAAACCAAGCCAGCCCGGAACGATAAGTAAGATAATTTCCCCACCACACGGTCGAATCCGGCACGCAATTCTCATTGGTGGCGTCCGGGTTATGGACCCAGACCACGCGCCCCGGGAATATGCCTTGGGCGACGCCCATCGGCAAATTGGCTTCGTGCACGATCGTCGAGTAACTGGCATAGGCGGTTTCGCTGGAATTATGAAAAATGAGAAAAGAGGCTAATACGCCCATGATAACAAATCCGGTAGCCATTATATAACGCGATTTGGCAAAGAGTTTTTTAGCTTTCATAAAAGCAGTTGCGGATACGATAATTCCAATCAAATAAGCGATAAAACCCGAAGCGATCGGCATGGCAACCCGCATGCAGGGATAAGTCACCCGGCTCGGTTTCGGAATTACCCGGATCAATATCCAGATCAAAGCCATCAGACCGACGATCGGAAATAACAGACGCGACCAACCATTCAAAGATTTGACGCCATTGATTTTACCTGTTTTCGGACAAACCTTAAAAAACCGCTTCAGAATCGCTTTCATTTTCTTTCTACCTTTTTTGACCAATCATAATTATCGAATAACACTGCCCGAATTTAGTGCATCCGCCCGTGAATCTCAAAATTTATTGCCCATTAAGTGGGTGAAATCACAAACCATCAGGATTTTATTCTAATTCCGCCACAACCTCGTTTGCGGTCTGCATCGCACTCAACGGGATCAGATTGCCTTCCAATTCGCGGCCGTTTAATGTCAATTTTCTCAGACCTTTCTGAGCTCCTTTGGGATTCTTGATTAAAATATTGAACGTTTTTTGCCGGAAATGACGCTTTACCTGCACCTCTCTCCAATCGGCTGGAATGCACGGATCGATGCGCAGACCGAAATAATCCGGCTGGATGCCGAGAATATGTTGCGTAGCCGCAAAATATGACCAGGCGGCGGCGCCGGTCAGCCACGGCAGACGCGAAGCGCCAAAACGCGGACTGTAGCGGCTATTCGTGAACTGGCAATAAACATACGGCTCGATCTGGCGAATTTCGGCTCTGTCATTGTAAGCCGCCGGCAGATAGGCGTGAAAATATTGATAAGCCAGGTCGCCGTGTCCGAGCATGGTTTCGGCGATAATCGCCCAACCCTGAGTATGCGAAAAGATCGAACCGTTTTCTTTCATACCGGCATTGAACAGCGGAGTTTTGACAATGCGGTGGTCGGTTTTGACGTACGGCGGCGCCACGATCATCAGTCCGTGTTTGGTTGATAGATGTTCGTTAACCGTCTGCATGACCGCCAGCGCCTGCTCTTTATCGGCAAAGCCGCTTAAAACCGCCCAGGATTGCGGATTGAGCCAGATGGCGCCCTCCTTATCGGTTTGCGAACCGTATTTCAGACCATCGTAGCGATAAGCCCGCAGAAACCACTTCCCGTCCCAGGCGTATTTGCTCAAATTTCGGTCGAGTATTTTCAATTGCGCTTTAGCCCATTGCCCTTCTTCGGCACGCCTGAGTAATTCGCAGACTTCAAGATAAGTTTTCAGCGCATAACGCAACTGGAGCGCGACGAAAATGGTTTCGCCGCGCTGACCGAGTTCCAGACAATCGTTCCAGTCGGCGAAGAGTCCGCACGGCAAGCCGTGTGCCCCGCTTCGCTCAAGATTGAACTCAATTGCCCGTCGCAGATGCCCGAGCACTGTGACTTCACCCTTATCGGCAAACGGCAAAACCTTATCGTAAAATCCCAGATCGCCGGTTTCTTTGACATAAGCCGGCACGGCATTAAACAGCCAGAGACAATCGTCCGAACGATACTCCTCCTCTTTCGGCGGCGTTTCCTGACCGGGACGATGAGCAAAAGGTTTCACCACCGGCATCGCGCCGCCGGTTGAAACCTGACCGGTCAACATCAACTCGAGCCGCTTGCCGGCTTCTGCCGGTATCAGATGCATCACACCGAGTAAATCCTGGACTGTATCGCGATAGCCCAGCCCGTCGCGTTCGCCGCTGTAAACCAGACTCGCGGCTCTGGACCAGGCGTAGGTCATCAGGCAATTGAAAGGACTCCACATGTTGGTCATGCTGTTAAATTCAGGATCGGGCGTTCTGACCGATAAACCCTGCAAACGATTATGCCAATGCGCCCTGAGTTTTTCAAATTCGCGGTGAATATTATCAATATCCTGAAATTCACTCAATACCTTCCGCCCTTCGACGGCGGCTTTGCCAATTCCCATCAGAACGGCTAACTCGCGCGACTCGCCCGGCTTGAGTTCAATGTCAATTTGCAAAACGCCGACGCCATTATCACCCACTGCGATCGAATTGCGGCACGCGCCATTTTCGACAACAAGCGGATTATGATAACCGTGAAAATTGCCGAGAAAGATTTCACGGTCGGTATCGAAACCGCTGACCTCTGCTCCTACGACTCCCAGAAAAGTATGCTTGTTTCCATCATGATTCCAGAGATCGGCGCTGTCGTCCGCCAGATTGACATTGATGCCGTGATCGATGATGTTATCGACCACATCCATCCGCAAAATAAACTGCGTGTACTGCAGATTAATCGCATCCTGCCAGACATGCCAGTTATTAGCGTATTCGACAAAGGTAAACAGGCGCAGACGCCGTTTGACATTATCGCGGTTAGTAATTTTCGATAACCAACATTCAAAATGCCGGTTCAAAGGCACAAAATAGGTCGTTTCCGTCTTGATATTGTTATATTCGGATTCAATAATCGTATAAGCCGTACCGTGACGACAGATGGTTTTAAATTGCGCGAGCGGTTTCCCAACCGGTTGCCAGGACGCCGACCAGTAATCGTGTTTATCGCGGTCGTGAATGTAGAAGTAGCGCCCCGGCTGATCCATTGGAATAGCATTGAAACGCAGACGCATAAAACGTCCCTGCGCCACCGAGTGGAAAAAACTGTAGCCGCCGGCGTTATTAGTGATAATCGCGCCATATTCGGTCGAACCGAGATAATTTGACCAGGAACGCGGTGTATCCGGTCTTTCGATTACATATTCCTTATTCTGATCGTCAAAATATCCAAATCGCATAATGCACTAATCCCTTGTTCAAGTTTGTATTGAATAAAGCGCTTAGACTTCCGAATTACTCTTAACATAATCGATTAACTCGTCGATTCTTGCAAAAGCCAGAGCGGTGTGCGTATCCGCCGCGCCGTAGTAAATCGCTATTCTGCCAGTCGCAGAGTCGCACAAATTGGCGCACGGGAAAACCACATTCGGCACGAATCCAACCGTCTCATAGTTTTTCTCAGGCGTCAGCAAATAATCGCGCGTGCGGTATAGAACTTTACTCGGCTCATCGATGTCCAGAATCACCGCGCCGAAGCTGTAAACATAACCATTGCAGGTGTTACAGACGCCGTGATATAAAAGCAACCAGCCTTCGGTGGTCTCAATCGGAACCGGACCGGTGCCAATTTTCATGCCCTGCCACCAACCCGAACCGCCCTTGCCCATTACCCATTTGTGATTGCCCCAGTAAACCAGATCGGGGCTTTCACTCAGAAATATGTCGCCGAATGGCGTATGCCCGCTGTCGCTCGGACGGCTGAGCAAGAGGTATTTACCGTTGACTTTACGTGGAAATAATACGCCGTTGCGATTGAATGGCATCAGCGGATTCGACATCCGGATAAATGTTTTAAAATCATTCGTCCGACCAAGACCAATCGACGCGCCGTGCAGATCGTCGCACCAAACGATGTAATAAGTATTGTCGATTTTGACAAAGCGCGGATCGTAGCCGTAGCTGAGTGGTTTGGGATTGCCCTTTTCATCCACCCAATCAATCGGATCCGGACCAATCTCCCACTTCAGACCATCATGACTGCGCCCGAAAAACAGGGTCGCCCGCCCGTTTTTCTGATCAGCCCGAAAAACGCCGACGAATTTATCATTATACGGCAGAACGGCGCTGTTGAAAATGCGCGCGGCTTGCGGAATCGGATTCCAGCTTAAAAGCGGATTCCTACTATAACGCCAAACGACATCATTATTTCCCTGCGGTCGCTCTTCCCAGGGTAAATTGGGAATTGGTTCGCCGACAATTTTATATTTCATAAAAACACCTTTCTTCCTATAATTATTCATGCGGTAGCGATTTCCTCACCGTTTTCAGCGCGCCGCTCTTTTAACTCATTACCGATAACAGCCATGCGCTGATTACTCAACGGATAAAATGATACTATCAGCAATGATATAATGCCAAACGCGGCCGGAATCAGACTGAATAATAAAAGCAAGCCGCGCAAACTTTGCGGCGACTGGGCTTGATTAGGCGCAAACCCGACCTGTGACATCAGACCGAGCGCTACGAATGCTCCCACCGCCCAGCCGAACTTCTGAGACATGGTCGAAGCCGAAAACACCAGACCGGTGGCGCGACGTCTGTTTTTCCATTCGGCATAATCGGCCGTATCGGCATACATCGCCCAGATTAATACACTCAACGGTCCGCCGGTCATCGAACCAGTGATTTGAAAGAAGAATATCAAACCAAGTTTTTCCGGTGGTAGAAAAAAATAGATGCCGGTACTAAAAATAGCCATGATAAATATGATTATGAAAGCGGTTTTTTTACCAACTTTTTTAGCAAACCAGCTGACTAATAAGACTCCAAGAAATGATGAAATCTGACCGATCGTGTTAAAAGCCGAAGCCAGCGCTTCGAAATCCCAGGTTCTATTTTGAATAAATGGTACGGAAATTTCACGAGTGCCGATGATATATTTGAAATAATGCACCGTTACACTGCTTTTAATCGCCACAAACAGGATAAAGGTAATTGTTGTTAATAGCATAATTACCCAGGGCGAATTCGTCACTAACTCCTGCAAATCCTTTTTCACCGAGGATTTCTGCGATTTAGGCGGCTGAACCCGTTCGCGCGTGCCTTTGAAGGCAATCAGGAAAAAAATGACCGCCATAATACCGTAAATGATAAAAGTCGATTGCCAGCCGCGCGCGGCGTTGCCTTTGCCAAGCGCTTTGACCATCGGTAGAAGGGTCGCCGATACAATGATGCCAGCCGTGAACGCAAACAGAAATTTGACTGAGGAAACTGAAGTGCGTTCATCGGAATCCGGCGAGATTACACCGAGTAAAGCGGTGTAAGGAATATTGATCGCCGTATAGAGCATCATGATCAATATAAAAGTCGCATAAGCCCAGATGACCTTGCCGGTCATTCCAAAATTCGGCACGGTAAACGTCAGAACTCCGACGATTGCAAAAGGTACACACATCCAGAGTAGATAAGGGCGAAATTTGCCCCAGCGCGTTTGCGTACGATCCGCGATTATGCCCATTAACGGATCGTTGACGCCGTCCCAGATGCGACTAACCAAGAACATCGTCGCCGCTACCCCCGCCGGGATCAGGAAAACGTCGGTATAGAAATAGGTAAAGTAAAGCATGAAAGTCTGCCAATACAGCACCGACGCCAGATCGCCGAATCCATAGGCAAATTTTTCACGAAATTTTAAATACTTGGTCATGTTCCTCTCCGATCTTTTATAATTACCGTAATATCTTTAATCAATCAACCCATTTCGGCGACGATTTCATTTTTAGGTTTTAGTTTTGAATATTGCAATAGGTTACCTGCCAGCACCTTACCGTTCAATTTCAGACGCCGAATGCCCTTCTGGACTCCCGTTGGATTTTTTACAATAATGTTCAGGACTTTACCGCGAAAAATGCGCCTGACCGAAAATTCGCACCATTCAGACGGAATGCAGGGATCGATCAGCAAGCCATCAAACTGCGGGCGAATGCCGAGAATATATTGCGAGATTGCCAGAAAATTCCAGGCCGCCGTACCGGTCAGCCAGGAGTTTTTGGCTTCGCCAGGTTGGTGAGCATCTTTCCCGGCGATCATCTGGGCATATACGTATGGCTCTGTACGATGCAATTCGCTGATCTCTTCAAGATAAGCCGGACAGATCTTGCGCCAGTAATCGAATGCCAGATCGCCGCGTCCCAGTTTGGTTTCGGCGATCATAATCCAGGGATTATTATGGCAAAAAATTCCGGCGTTTTCCTTGTAGCCGGGGATGTATGTTGAAATTTCACCCAATTCAATATGATATTTTGTATAAGCCGGATTTTGCAGTACTATGCCATACTTGGTATCGAGATATTTTTTTACCGAATCGAGCGCTTTTTGCAGGCGTCCGTCGGTTTTACCGATCTCTGCCATACAACAGAATCCCTGTGATTCAATAAAAATCCGCCCCTCTTCGTTCTCGTGACTGCCGACTTTATTCCCCTGCGCATCATAAGCCCGTAAGAACCATTCGCCATCCCAGCCAAATTGATCGATGCTTTCTATCATTTCGGCAATATGTTTGCCGGCGGCGTCGGCTTCGTCATTTTTCTTCAGAAATTCACACAGTTCTACGAATTCCTGACCGTATAAAACAAAGGCTCCGGCAATCATGAGCGATTCGGCGGTTTGCATGTCGGTTTTAAGCGCACCGGTTTGAAAAGATTGATCCGGATCGGCATTGAAAATATTCAGATTCATACAATCATTCCAGTCTGCCCGCCCAATCAACGGCAACTTATGCGGACCGAGATGATTGACTACATGGTAGAAAGAACGCTTGAGATGTTCAAACAGGCTGGCCCGATCGCTCGGATTATTATCAAACGGCACCGATTCTTTGAGAATCTCAAAATCGCCGGTCTCCTTCAGGTATGCCACGACACCGCAGATCAACCAGAGTGGATCGTCGTAGAAATTACCACCGACCTCATAATTGCCATGTTTGGTCAGAGGTTGATATTGATGATAGGCTCCGCCATCGGGCAATTGGGTCGCCGCAATATCGAGCAAACGTTCGCGGGCTCTTTGCGGAATCTGATGCACGAAGCCAAGCAAATCCTGACTGGAATCGCGGAATCCCATTCCGCGTCCAATACCCGATTCAAAATACGAAGCACTGCGCGACATATTAAAGGTAATCATGCATTGGTACTGGTTCCAGATATTAACAATCCGGTCGGTGCGGGGATCATCGGTTTTAACCTGGAATACCATCAGCAGATCGTCCCAGAATTCGCGTAATTCACGCATCGCCTCGCTGACACTTTCCGGCGATTGAAAACGACTTTGCATTGCGCTAACTTTAGTTAAATTGATTTTACCATCGGCGGTAAATTTTTCCTTATCGGGATACTCGACATAACCGAGGATAAAATTAAATGTTTTCGATTCGCCGGGATTGAGTTTGAGATTAATCTGGTGCGCGGCGATCGGCGACCAGCCAAACGCCACCGAGTTACGCGCCTTCCCTTCCAGGACGGCAATCGGCTCATGCGGTCCATTGTGAAGACCCATGAATGACTCTTTGTCGCAGTCGAAACCATCGATGGCGGCATTCACCGAATAAAATGCGAAATGGTTGCGGCGATCCTTGTAATCGGTGAAATGCAGAATCGTACTGCCAACCGTTTCCGCTCTGCCAATCGAAAAGGTGCGCTGAAAATTGGTCATGTCATCCCAGGCGTTCCAGAGGCAAAATTCGACATAAGAAAAGAGTTTGATATCTTTGCATGAAGTTCCGACATTTTTCAAGGTTACCTGCTGTATTTCGCCATTGAAATTCAGCGGTACGAAGTTCAGCACTTCGGCTAATATACCGTTTCGCTGACCGGATATTTTGGTATATCCCAACCCGTGGCGACATTCATAGAAGTCGAGCGCTTTCTTGACCGGTTTCCAGCCCGGATTCCAGACATCGCCGTTATCATTGATATAAAAGAATTTACCGTTATCGTCCAGAGTGGAATTATTGTAGCGGTAACGCGTAATGCGTCGCAGGCGGGCGTCGCGGTAAAAACTGTAACCTCCGCCGGTGTGCGAAATAATCGAGAAAAAATCCTGACTACCGAGATAGTTGATCCATGGATAGGGTGTTTCCGGGGTTGTTATGACATATTCTCTGTTCTGATCGTTAAAATGACCAAACTTCAATTTTTCGACTCCGTAATTAGATTAATTCCACTTCGCTTTTCAAGCGGATGTCTTGCGACGATGCTCCGACTAAGATTATGAATTTTCCCTTTTCAGCTTTCCAGCCTTTCACTACCGGATCCCAGAAAGCGCAGTCACGCCAGTTGATTTTAAATGTCACGGTTTTGGTTTCTCCGGGCTTTAACGCAACTTTTCGGATGCCTTTCAGCTCTTTGACCGGTCTTGGTACGGAAGATTGCGGGTCAGCGATATAAAGTTGAACCGTTTCCAGCCCTTCCCGGGTGCCGCTGTTTTTAACCGATAAAGTGACCGTCAATTCTTCCGCTTCGCTGAATTTTTCACTCAAAGTATGCAGATCGCTGTATTCGAATGAAGTATAGGATAAACCGTGCCCGAATGGATACAGCGGCTCGATCTTTTTATGTTCGTACCAGCGATAGCCGACGAAGACGCCTTCTTTATATTCAATATCATAGACTGCGCGAGTTTTTTCCTGTTCGCCATTCCAATCGTTGTAAAGCGACTCGCCTGCCAGAATATAACCGTATCCGGGAGAATCCCGAAACTCCTTTTCAATCGTGATCGGCAATTTGCCCGATGGATTGATTTTGCCACTGATTATTTCCGCCAATGCCTGATTGCCAATTTGTCCGCCGTACCAGGCATAAATAATTGCTTTGGCGGCGTCATTCCAATCCGTCATGCGGATTCCGCTCCCGGAAGTCACGATCACGACCGTATTGGGATTATTGGCAACGCATTTACGCACTCTCTGCTCCTCTTCCGTGGGTAATTCAAACGGACGATCCCAGCCTTCGTGATCATCGGTTCCGATATTGCACAGCACCAGATCGGCGGACTTGATTTGCTTGATGGTCGGATTCTTGACATATTTCAGACGCGCGCCGAATACTTTTTTCAATTCGTCGAGCATCAACCGGTTATTGTATCCCTCAACCATCGCCGCTCCGCCGCCAATCGCCAGCTTCCTGACGTAACTGCCAGTCAATAGTATAGTATTAACTTTATCACTTATCGGTAAAATGCCATTCTTATTCTTTAAAAGTACAATGCCTTCGCGGGCGGTTTGCAGGGCGATCTGTTCGTGTTGCTGATACATTTTTTCATCCGGCGTTGTCCGCGCGCGACCATGCAATTTCATCGCAAAACAGGTTTGCAATATACTTTTGACCATCCGGTCTATATCGCTGATACTCACTTTGTATTCTTTAATTAGCTGACGAACATTTTCAAGCGCAATTGTATAAGGCATTTCCAGGTCCTGGCCGGATTTAGCCAGTTTTTCGCCATCGTAAACCGACCACCAGTCGGTCATCACCAGCCATTGAAATCCGAGTTGATTTCTGAGAAGATTATTGATAACATAATCACTTTGTCCACACCATTCGCCGTTCAGCAAATTATAGGAAGTCATAACCGCTTTGGCGCCGGCATCGATCCCAGCCTTGAAAGCCGGCAGATAGATTTCATGCAGAGTTCTTTCATCGACGATCGAGTTACTTTTTCTGCGGTAATAATCGGTATTATTGGCGACGAAATGTTTGAGAGTGGCGACCGTGCCGGTACTTTGAAGTCCATTGACAAAATTCTCAATCATTCTGGCAACCAGATATGGATCTTCGCCAAAATACTCGAAATTGCGTCCGCACTGTGCATGCCGGTAGAGATTCATCCCGGGTCCGAGTAAAATTCCGATCCCGCCGGCGCGACACTCCTCCCCGATCGCCCGGGCATACTGATGGGCCAATACGCTATTCCAGGTTGCCGCCAATGACAACGGACAGGGAAAGGCGGTGGACTTTTCCAATTGATATTCAGACAGATCCACATCGCTGAAGCTATCGCGCAGATGCACTCCCTGGGTCGCATCGGCCATGTACACTTCCGACAGATTAAAGCGCGGCAGAGCGCTTATGAAAAAATGTTTATCGCCGCCGATCAGGGCGATTTTCTCGTCCAGGGTCATCTGCACCAGAATCGAATCGGCTAATTTACCGGTCTCATCAAAGGATAAGGATTGAAAAACTTCCATCTCTGCTGTTGATCCCTGACTATATAAGCGATCGGACGTTATGAACTGGTAGACAAAGAATAACAACATAATAAATGTTACTTTGCGCATTATGACTCCTGCATTGTATTTGATCCAACTTTTCCTCTTTTGCTATTTTAATAACGTTAATTTTCTGGAAGTCGCCACAGTTCCAGTACCAAAATTCGCAATCAATTGGGCTAAATATACTCCACTGGCGACTTTATTGTCGTTTTGACTGGTTTGCCAGACAGTCTGATAGCGTCCCGCCTGAAGTGACTTTTGGATTAAGGTACAGATCATATTGCCATATAAATCATAGATTTTAAGATCGATATTGGCTCCGACTGGCAATTCGAAATCCATTTGAGTCGAAGAATTGAAGGGATTCGGATAATTTTGTTCTAAAGTAAAACCGGTTGGAACAGGTCTTTTCGCAATTATTTTATCGAAAAATGATCGATTGCCCTGGATTATATAATTTCTGATCAACGAACCGGATTCGGTGAGAATGGAATCCGGCCAACCTCCTTTTGAAGCCGCTCCGGATTTCAATGCGGCTGAAGTTTCATTTTTATCGGCAATCGACCAGTTGCACCAGCTGATCTGATTATTTTCCATGAAATTCATCCAGAGTCGGGTTTCGGCGGTATCGATCGGTCCGTCGCCGGTATTGAGAACCGTGCCGAATTCGGTCACGAACAAAGCCAGACCATTATTTAAGGCGGTTGTAGCCTTGTTACGCAGGTTTTGCTTATGATATTGATACGCCGCATAAAAATGCAATGCGTAGGCGATATTATTTTGAAAAAGCGGATTACTCGAGGCAATGTCCACATCCTGCGACCAGGTTGGCGTGCCAACGACGATCAGATTATCCGGATCGATTATTCTGATTGAATCGGCGACCGCTGATAAATAGGGCTTTACGACGGTATTCCAGTTGTCCTGTTCAGGTTCGTTAAAAATCTCATAAATAACATTCGGGTATTCACCATACTCCTGCGCGATTTCCTGGAAAAAAGCAATCGCCTGGGGACGATGTTCCTGAGCGTTATGATCGTGCCAGTCGACGATAACGTAGATCCCGAGGTCGATACAGGCTTCAATTACGGTCTTGATTTTTGCTTTTTCGGACGCAGGATGCTCAAGATAACCACCTGATTCGACGCCCATCGCCGCTCGGACCACAGTGCAATTCCAGTCGTCGCGTAACCATTTGATACAATCGTAATTGTAAAATTCGCCTTTCCACTGACTCCAGAATAAACTCATGCCACGCAGAACGATAGGCTGGTAGTTTTTATCGATGAGATAATTATCATATACAGTTATCAAACCATGTTTTTCAACAAATGTAGAATCAACATCCCAGGTTTTATCATATTCATCATTTTGATCACATTCCATCAGTCCAATAAACATGAAAGCTGGCAGGAAAATAATGTTTTTAAAAATATCGTTCAATCGCATTATCGTCTCTTATTGATAACTATAGTCTAGAAAGAGCATATGATAATAATGGTAGAGCATAATCCTTTAAAATTTTAAACGACTCAATAATCATGGTTTAAGTAAAGTAAAATCAACAACCACCGGAGATGTTTTTAACGATTCTTTAAAATAGTAATTGACTACTGAGACGGAATAATCATGTTTTCCAGCGGCATTCAGAGAATCGATATACGATGTGTAAACATTATCCACCTCGGCAATCAGTTCCCCGTCCCGGTAAATTCGACAATACCAGATCCGATTATCGGGATTTTGCTCATCAGAAGGAAGTTTCCAGACCAATTTGACATTATTACCGACGATTTCACACTGCAGATTCTGCACGGTATCGG
>JALOAB010000043.1 GCA_023229045.1 Fidelibacterota bacterium | reverse complement strand
GAAGACGTCGCCCGTGGATTCAAAGCCCTGGGATTTGAAATGCTCGAAGGTTTTGGCATGACGGAAGCCGCTCCCATGATCACCTTCACGAGCCCTGGAAAATGGAAAATCGGTTCCGCCGGACAATCCATGCCTAATCTCGAGGTTGAAATTCGGGACGGTGAAATTGTCGCCCGTGGTCGCAACATTATGCAGGGCTATTATAACCGACCTGAGGAAACCGCCGAGGTTCTGAAAGATGGCTGGATGCACACCGGCGACCTGGGAACCATCGATAGAAAGGGCTATTTGCGGATTACCGGTCGCAAAAAGGAAATCATCGTCCTGTCCAGTGGCAAAAAAATCAATCCCGAAGAAAGCGAGAAAAAGTTAAAATCAATCTCCGACTGCATCGCCGATGTCGGTGTTTTCATGAAAAACGATCAGATTCAGGCCGCATTCTTACCGGATTTTAAGGTGTTGCGGGAACGTGGAATTATCAATATCGATGATCTGTTTCGCAAAGAAATCGTCGATAAATACAATAGCATGGTTTCCTATTTTAAGAAAATTTCAAATTTTACGATTCTAAAAGAAGAATTACCCAAAACCCGTCTTGGCAAGCTCCAACGCTTCAAGCTGGCGGATCTGGCTAGCTCCATTGGAATAAAAAAATTACATACCGCCGAACCAGATCATGAGGAATACCAGATAATACGTGATTTTCTCATACAACAGAAAAAAACCAGCATTTTCCCGGACGATCACATCGAAATCGATCTCGGGCTTGATTCCTTGGATAAAATCAGCCTGCAGACTTTTCTCCAATCCACGTTTGGCATTAAAATCCCTGAAGATATTCTCGTTAATCATCCGACCGTCGAAAAATTGTCCAATTACATGCGTGAAAAGAAAGAGAGAATTTCGGTTGAAATGGTCAGGTGGACGGAAATATTCAAGGAGAAGGTAGAATTAAAACTACCCGAAAGTTGGTTTACCTGGAATATATTCAAACATTTGACTAAAGGTCTGTTCCGGATCTATTTCCGCTTGAGAGGCGAAGGCATGGAGAATATTCCGGCCGGGCCTTGCATTTTCGCGCCAAACCACCAGAGTTTTTTCGACGGTATGTTTATCGCAGTTTTTCTGAATAACAAAACCAACCGTAACACCTATTTCTACGCCAAGGAAAAACATGTCCAAAAACGCTGGGTAAAAGCTCTGGCGAATCGCCATAACATTATCATTTCCGATCTAAATAAAGATGTGAAACTCTCGCTCCAGAAGCTGGCGGAAGTCCTGCGCCTTGGGAAAAAAGTGATCATCTTTCCCGAGGGTTCACGCACCCGCACCGGTGAACTTGGCCAATTCAAAAAAGCCTTTGCAATCCTGGCCGCCGAAATGAATGTCCCGGTCGTACCGGTCTCCATCAAAGGCGCTTTTAAAGCTCTGCCGCGCGGTTCCCATTTCCCCCGCCCCTGGAAAAAGATCAACGTTAAATTCCACCAGCCGGTCCATCCCGCCGGGCATGATTACGACTCGCTTATGGACTTAGTCTTCAGTCAGCTGTCAGCCGAAATCGGGTAAAGCTTTCTAAACTTAACTCTATTTCGTAACGCAAAACTCTGTTAAGTAATATTTTTAAACAATTATTGCTTTAACATCTGAAAATTTACGATTCACTTTTGGATTGTTTAATTACTTCCGCGTTTCGAGACCGCCTTTGGCTACGAACAGTTCGGCATTCAATATGGCGCCACCGGCCGCGCCGCGGATTGTATTGTGCGAAAGTAAAACGAACTTATAATCCAGGATCGGGCATTCGCGCAGACGACCGATAGCGACTGTCATACCATCGCCCAACAGGCGATGCAGTTTAGGTTGGGGATAATTATTTTCCTCGAAGTAACACAACGGATTGGCCGGCGCGCTCGGCAATTTGAGACGTTGCGGTTCGCTTCGGAATTCTTTCCACTCGGTAATGATTTTATTGGCGGACGGTTTACGCGCCAGCTTAACCGAGACACATTCCATATGGCCGTCCGTAACCGCCACCCGGTTACAGGATGCGCTAACTTTAAACTGGGCTGGTTCGATACGACCGTCACAATAATTTCCGAGAATTTTTTGCGGTTCGCTCTCCAATTTTCCTTCCTCGCCTCCGATAAATGGGACAACATTATCGATGATATCGAGACTGGCAACGCCCGGATAACCGGCGCCCGAAATGGCTTGCATAGTCACAACATTAACCTTCGACAGACCAAATTTATCCAGCAAAGGCTTTAGAGCAACGACCAGCCCGGTCGCGGCGCAGTTCGGGTTGGTGATGATCGCGCCCTGACCGTTCTGTTGGGTTTTAACAATCTCCAGGTGATCGGCGTTGACTTCCGGCACGAGGATCGGCACATCCGGATCACTGCGGTGATTGCGCGAATTGGAAATCACGATATAGCCGGCTTTGGCAAAATTAGTCTCTATCTCACCGGCTACTGAAGCATCCAGCCCGGAGAATACTATCCGGCAGGGTAAATCTGGTTCGCAGGCTTTGACAGTCATATCAGCGATACGGGATGGCAAAGGTTTTGACATAAACCAGTGAGCGGCGTCGCGGTAGGCTTTTCCGGCGGATCGGTCCGAAGCCGCTACCGCCGCGATTTCAAACCACGGATGTTCTGCCAGCAACTCGATAAATTTCTGCCCGACGCTACCGGTGGCGCCGAGGATGCCAACCGGAATTTTGGATTTTATTTGATCGTTCGATTTCATTGGATTATCCTTCATTTTTTAACATTAGCGAAAAATGCCGTATGCAGGGCGTTAACTGCCGGTATCAAACAGGGATCTTTTACGATGAAATAGGTCGCCACGTCCGAGGCGCCCAGCGAAATCATCTCGATGTTGATCTGTTGAGCGGCAATGGCATTGAAGATCTTAGCGGCTAAACCGGGTGTTTGCTTCAAGCCAGCGCCGACCGCCGCAACCACGACCTCGTCATCACAGTGCTCAATTGTCTCGATCAAACCATCTTTTAAAACCTGCAGGGCTTTATAACCAACTTTTGAATCCTTGCGGTCGATCAGCAGGTTAATACAGGTTTGCGAAGTGATGATCGAATAAATATTAATTCCACAGGTTGCCAGTCGGGTCCCGATTTCCGAAATGACGCCTGGTTTGTAGCCAACGCCGGGGCCTTTGATCCTTAAAACGGAAATATTCTTGTTGTAGGCGACACTCTTGATGATTGTCTTTTTAACAATTTCGTTGGCACAGATTTCCGTACCGGGTATATCCGGTCGGTAAATATTCCGGATGATCAGCGGAATGGAGTCGTGAATCAACGGCTCAACTGTCCGCGGATGCAGGATTTTAGCCCCGAAGTAGGACAATTCGGCCGCTTCATAATATGATAATTTTTCAATTAAGGTCGATTCCGGGACTAATTTAGGATCGGCGCTCATAAAACCATCCACATCCTTCCAAATTTCCAGACTATCGGCTCTCAGACCGTGGGCGATGACCGCCGCGCTGTAGTCGGAGCTGTTACGCCCGAAGAGGGTGACTTTGCCGTCTTTATTAGCCCCGAAAAATCCGGTAATCAGCGGAGTAATCCCTTTCTCAAGCAAGGGCTTAACATGCGACGGCAGTTTCTTGCGAATCACTGGCAATATCGCCGTCGCGCTGGTAAAGAAATCATTGGTGACAATCCCGATCCGGTCGGACTCCAGATACTGCGCCGGAATGCCATGCGCCTGAAAAATCGTCGCCGATAAAATCACCGACAGCCGTTCGCCAAAGCTCATAATGAGCGCGTATAACTGCGGAGTCATTTCTTCAGTATAGGCCAGACCGTACAGCAGTCGTTCGAGTTTTTGAACCCGCTCCTCCAGCTCGTTCATACAATCCGCAATCATAGTCGGATCAGAAACCAGGTCAGTTAACAGTTTAGCATGCCAGGCTCGGATTCGTGTGGTTGTGTTCTCGATTGATTGTTCGCTGTGTCGAGCCGCGCGAATGGTGGTTTCCAACCAGTCCGTAATGCCGTAAATCGCCGAGAGAACGAGTACTTTCGGTTCTTTTTCAGTTTTTAAAATACGGATGGTTTCTTTATATGCGGCTTTATCTTTTAGACTGGCGCCGCCGAACTTCAATACTTTCATTCAGGTTCCTTCATTTGGCAATCAAATTTTCATTCATTTCAACCTGGCAAAGTTCCGGGATTTCGCCCGCAAATCCAAAATAATCATCGATAATTACGATACATCCGGCTACGCCGAATTTAAGCGCATCTTGCATAGCGTTTTCAAGCAGAACGGGATTTTTCGTGCGGATACGGTTGCCGAGGGCTGTCGCCGCGGCGTCCGCCAGAATCGGATCGTCGCTGATAATCACGCTGGCATGCGCTCTTCCGAAACTCAACGAATGTCCGATTACTCCGGAAGAGGTGCAGACACCGGTCAGCGTTGAACGCGCCGGAAGCCGCAGACCAAGATCATGAATCTCAGCCGGTCCGCAGTAAATTCCAACCACTACCGGCTGATCATTCAGGATCGCAATGTCTCCGCCGTTATCGACGATGGCAAAGTTCGCGCCGGCCTTTTGCATCGCCAGTACGGCATATTTGGCAATTGCCCCCGCTACCGCCGCCATCGGACCGACGCCACAGATTCTCCCGGCGTCTGCCATTTCCCTGACAATCCGATCTGCGTCATCTTTCACTTGATATGGCTTCAGAGTTTTTCCGAAAGCCGGATAATACGCGATATAATTTTCAATCTCATTATAGCGGCGGATGATTTCGTCCTCGGCAATCTTTATGAATTCAGTCTCGCTCGTAATGCGCGCAATTGTTGATTTATAGCGGAAAGTGACGGTTTCGTTCATTATGTGTTTTAGTTCATTTCAGACAGCCGACCGAACATACTTTCGTGCAGATGCGACACAAAGTACATTTGGCAGGATCGATGGTGATGAGATTATTTTGATTTAAATAAATGGCCTTTTCCGGGCACTGCGCAATACACAGCTCACAGAGAATACAACGCGAATGGTCAATTTGAATCTCTTTAGACTGTTTCGGGTTGGCTGTATTGGATCCGTGCGATTTTTCCGGCCGATGGATGATCAATTGCCGGGCTTTCCCGATTTTGGCAATCGGCTCTACCGCCTCGGCCAGATAAAATTTACCCTGCTCAATCCAACCTTTCAATTCGTTTGCGATTTTACGCGCCATAAACAGACTGGATAGCGAACAGGTAGACACCTGCTTACCGTTTATTTCCACCTGGCCGGATTTGAGTTCGCGATAGGTCACTCCGGCTTTCAGGATCGGGCGTTTCAGGCGCGGAACGCCATAATCGACGACATTGACCTTGAGATCGTCATCCGTCAAAGCCACCGCGCGGGCGATTTCCTCATTCAAAAGCGGGATCGGTACGCCGATGCCGACAAACAAGGTACAACCATAACCATAAACATAAGCGCCGCGTAAATACTCCGGGCGCATATTCTTCAAATCGCCTTTGACCATCAGGTTGGCAAAGCCGGTTTCCGGGCTGTGCTGACTGCCAGAGTCGATTACATACCCCAAACCGCCGCCCAGGAAAATACGCGTTCCTAGTCCGATTGTCAAATAAGTCGGATCGTTGTTGAGCGGCGAAAGTTCACCCGCGCCGGAGTAAGTGACATTGCTAAGGCGCGGTAACAAACGTCCCATATAGGTATAAAGCGTGCGATTGGTCGAATTAGCCGCGGCATTATAGCGCTGGTAAGCGTTGCGTGGATTAAGCAAAATCGCCTGATTGAGGTCTTTGAGAGAAAATTCAGTCACTATCGATTTCAACGGATAACAATCGGTCGGTTTACCTTTGGCTTTTAAAACGAGAGTTTTACCGGCCACCAAATCCTCGATCACATGACCACCGCCATACTGCTTATCCGAATTGTGCGCACGCTCGGTGGCGCCAATATAGGCGTCCACCGCCGCAATACCACCGTAAGCCGGGACGCCGTTAATCGTGATTTTTTCCATTTTTAAAGGCGGATCGGTATGCCCGAAATTAAGAAACGCGCCGGATGAGCACATCGCCCCGAAAGTGCCGGTCGTTACCACATCGACTTTTTCAACGGCTTTCTTAATGCCTTGCTCTTTAATGAAAAGTTTTACTTCCTCGGCAGTCAGGATAACTGCCTGACGATTTTTTATTTTCTGGTTTATTTCTGCGAAACTCTTTACGGTTTTCATATAATCCTTTCAGTTCATACAGAATGCGGTAATATAATAAATTTTACCCGGATTGTCGGATGACTACTTTAAAAATCTCTGAATATTTTTCACTTTTTTGTATAATATTTGCATAAATATACATAATCGTATTAACCGTGATCATTATGCGCCATCCGTTGCTGGATTTATAATTTCGTGGATAAATGGACGGCAGGCGGCAATTCGTTTTACTGCCGGAGTATTTTCCAGTAATTGGAGAAAAGCCGAGCCGATAATGACTCCGTCGGCAAATTGGGTGTAAGTTTGAAAGTCCTGGTGATTTTTCACTCCGAATCCAATCAACCAGGGATGCCTGAGAGTTCGATTCATTTCTTCGAAAAAGGCAATCGTTGCTGGTGTCGGTCGATTATCTTGTCCGGTTACTCCCGTATAAGCCACACAATAAATGAACGCACTGCTGAGTTCATCGATTTGCCGGATGCGCTCTATTGGAGTATTAGGCGCAACCAGATGAATCAAATCAAGCTCTGCCTTTTCCAATTCACCCCGATAGTGCTGGCTTTCTTCCAGAGGCCAATCCGGTAGAATTAATCCATCGACTCCCACCGAGCCGGCCTCATCTATCAAGCGCGGCAATCCCAGCTGATATATCGGATTCAAATATCCCATCAAAATTATCGGAATCCGCGAAGATTTTCTGACCTCCGCGACGATATTGAGGACCTGCTTCAAATTCATCCCGTTCGATAAGGCTATATCAGAAGCTTTTTGAATAACCGGACCGTCCGCAATCGGATCGGAAAAGGGAATCCCCAATTCAATAAAATCAACTCCGGCATCGGCCAAAACCAGGATCAAATCCGTTGTATCGTTTTTCTCCGGAAAACCAGCTGTCAGGAAAATTGACAGACACTTTTTCTTTTGTTGTTTTTTATTTGTCAGGATCTGGTGTAATCTGGTACTCATTGGCTCAATTACTGCCTTTCCAAATGTTTAAGAAAAATTTCCAAATCTTTATCGCCCCGACCACTCAGGTTGACTACTACATTTTCAGTATCTTGCGTATGCGGCAAAAGATGTTCAAGATAAGCCAGGGCATGCGCCGACTCAAGCGCCGGAATGATACCTTCCAGCCGACATAAAAGCGTCACGGCATTCAGGGCTTCGGCATCGGTGACAGAAAAATATTTCACCCGCCCAATATCTTTCAGAAAACAATGTTCCGGACCAACACCCGGATAGTCCAGTCCGGCTGAAAGCGAATACGGCAGTTGGATCTGGCCATCGTCGTTTTGGAGAACGTAAGTCTTCATTCCGTGAAAAATACCAGCTGCGCCCCGACTCAGCGTAGCCGCATGTTTGTCGCTATCCAGGCCTTCGCCGGCGGCTTCCACGCCGATTAGTTTAACCTGCGGATCACTGATAAAAGGATAAAAAATACCGATGGCATTGCTCCCGCCGCCGACACAGGCGACGATGTAATCCGGCAATCCGCCAGCTTTTAGGAGGATTTGCGCTCTGGTTTCCTCGCCAATAACTTTCTGAAAATCGCGTACAATCAGCGGAAAAGGATGCGGACCGACCACCGAACCGATGATATAGTGAGTCGTTTTGACATTTGCCAACCAATCCCGCAACGCTTCATTGGTGGCATCTTTCAGGGTGGCTGTGCCGGAGTAAACCGGGCGCACTTCCGCGCCGAGTAACTGCATTCTGCGCACATTCGGCCGCTGACGCTCCATATCTTCCACCCCCATGTAAATGCAACATTCCAGACCAGCCCGGGCCGCAACGGTTGCGACTGCGACGCCATGCTGACCAGCGCCGGTCTCGGCGATAATGCGTTTCTTTTGCATGGCCTGTGCCAGTAAAATTTGACCGATGGCATTGTTGATTTTATGGGCTCCGGTATGATTCAAGTCTTCGCGTTTTAAATAGATATTTGCCCGATGATAATGACGGGTCAGGTTTTCGGCAAAATATAAGGGCGTCGGGCGACCGGCATAATCATGCAATTCGGCTTTCAATCGGCTCTGAAAATCAGGATCGTCTTTCAGCCGTTCATAGACTGCTTCCAACTCCACCAGCGCCGGTCGCAGAATTTCCGGTACAAACTGTCCGCCGTATTGCCCAAAATATCCTTTTTGGAACTGCTGATTTGAGCCCTTTTGCAGATTGAATGCGCGAACCTTTTCAACCAGAATTTTAATTTTGGCAGGGTCTTTACGGCCTGGCGCCGATTCGCCACCGCTGGCAATATCGATCACCGCCGGATTGATTATTTCGAGAACCTGTTGAATATTGGCAACACCAATCCCTCCTGCCAAAACCAACCGTTCTCTGGATATGTTGTACGGAATCCGACTCCAGTCAAAAGTCTTTCCGGTTCCGCCGTAAAGACCCGACTCAAAATTATCGATCAAAACCATTTCGGCCGTGGTGTAATCAGGCGTGATGGTCATCCCTGGCTGAAAATGATTACAGATTATCACCGGCACCGGCAATTGCGAAAAATCATTAAAATCCTGCGGCTCGTAGATCTGGATTCTTTGCACACCGCTAACCTTGATGATATCGCAGGTTTCCTGTAAAGTCGGCTTGACCAGTATTCCAACGCTCTCCACCGTAAGCGGAAGAGCTTTTATTATCGCCGCGGCTGTCGCAGGCTGAACATAGCGCGGGCTTTTGGGATAAAAATTAAAACCCAGCCAATCAACCCCGAGTTCCGCGACCAGCAGGGCGTCTTCCAGCGAGGTAATTCCGCAGATTTTCAGTTTAACAGGCATCAATCAATCCTTTCTTCAATTCAGATAAATAGACCGCCGGCGATGGACTGCGCATCAGAGATTCACCGATCAATACTCCTGCAAATCCATTATAAGCGAGGCGCCGACACTCTTCCGCCGTATTGATACCACTGGCGCTGATGACTGGAATATCATCGGGAAATAGCGGCTTTAAACGCAAGGAATTATTTAAATCAACCTCGAAAGTCTCCAGATTGCGGTTATTAATGGCCAGTATCAGATTACGGCGATCGAGCGGAATTTTGGCCAGATCATTTTCGTTAGCCAGTTCCAGCAGGACTTCCAGTGATAATTTATCGGCAAGTTCAATGAATTCGATGACCTGTTGCCTGGAAAGAATTCGGGCAATCAGCAAAATCAGATTCGCTTGATAATAACAGGACTCGTAAATTTGATAAGGATCGATGATAAAATCCTTGCGTAAAAGTGGTAAGGCGACCTTTTTACGGATTTGCGGTAAATAGTCGAGTCGGCCCTGGAAGAAATTTTCATCAGTCAACACCGATATCGCATCCGCGCCGGCTTCGGCATAAGAGACAGCCAGATTGATCGGATCGAAATCAGCCTTAATGATTCCGCGCGAAGGCGAAGCCTTTTTAATCTCGCAGATAAATTGGAAATTGCGGTTTACTTTCATTTTTTGGCGCAGACTGCATAATCGGTTGTGATTTATAATTTGCGATTGCAGGAATTTCAGTGGCCGGCGTTGCTGAGCGTTGGCCACTTCCTGTTTTTTCTGTTCAATAATTTTATCCAGAATAGTCATGACTTTATTCAATTTGCAAGAGCGTTGCTGACTGCGATGAACTGGTTCAACTTGCTTAAGGCTCTCCCGCTGTCGATCAGTTCATTCGCCAGTGTAATGCCTTCGGGAATGTCGGCAACTCGATCGGCAATGTAAAGAGCAAAGGCGGCGTTCAGCACCGTCATTTCCCGTGGAGAACCCTGCGTTCCCCGCAGAATTTCCAGCGTGATTTTTGCATTTTGTTCGGCATCGCCGCCCTGTATCGTTGAATAGTAATCTAATGTCTTTGGGCATTTTTCAGGTTGATAGATATAATCTGAAACATCCGGTCGGGTTATATCGATCTCAAAGACCTGATTACCGGCAAAAGGCGAAATTTCATCGAAACCTTCAGAACTATGAACCACGCAGGCTTTCCTGTAAGATTGCTGTTTCAGCACGTTGGCTGTTTTTAGCGCGGTTTCCAGATTGAAGGCGCCAATCAATTGGCGTCGGACTCCGGCTGGATTTAAGAGCGGGCCAAGCATATTAAAAATGGTACGTAAGCCTAAATTGCGGCGATGAGGCGCCACCGCCTTCATGGCCGGGTGATAGAGCGGTGCGAAGAAAAAACCAAGGCCGATTTTGTCAATACACTGGCGGGTTTTTTCGGGAGTAAGGTCGATTCGAATGCCGAGTTTTTCCAGCACATCCGCCGAACCGCTTTTACTCGACACCGAGCGGTTGCCATGTTTTGCCACGGTGACTCCCGCGGCGGCTACGACCACAGCAGTCGTTGTAGAAACGTTGAACGAATGTTTTTGATCGCCGCCGGTCCCGCAGACGTCAATCGCATTCGGGTCATCGATCTCCACCGCAATCATATTTTCCTGCATTGTATCGATAAAGCCCAGGATTTCCTCAACCGCCTCGCCTTTCATACGCAGTCCGAATAACAGCGCGCCGATTTCGGTCGCCGTCAACTGATCAGAAATCAATAACCGCAACGAATGCGCGGCTTCAGTGCGGGTAAGATCTACTCTCTGGCTGATTTTTTCGAGATATGTACTGATCATGATTTGCTCCGTTGGGTTTGACGTTTATAGATTTCAGTCAACTCTAACCAGTTGCGTAAAATTTGCATACCGTCCGGTGTCAGAATCGACTCAGGGTGAAATTGGACGCCCCATATCGGGAATTCTTTATGGGCAATTGCCATCACCAGGTGATCGGCGCTTTCCGCCTCTACCGTAAAACAATCCGGCAAGGAAGCGCGCTCAACAATCAGCGAATGATAACGGGCGGCAATCAAAGGTGATTGGATATTCTCGAATATACCTTTTACTGTGTGCTGGATGACGGCAGTCTTACCATGTACCGGAAAGGGCGCTCTGACGACTTTGGCGCCGAACACCTGGGCGATCGCCTGATATCCCAAGCAGACCCCGAATATCGGGAAACGGCGCTGGCTGATTCGAATCACTTCGCAGGAAATTCCGGCATCATCCGGGCTACCCGGTCCGGGCGATATGACGATCCCGTCAGGGTTCAGGTTTCCGATTTCCCTCGGGTCGATCTGATCGTTTCGCACGACTTTCAGGTCATTTGTCATCTGACCGAAATAGTCCACCAGGTTATAGGTAAAGGAATCGTAATTATCTATGAATAAAATCATTGATTCCTCCGTTAGCCTGCTCGATCGCCCGTCTCAGCGCTTTACATTTGTTGAGCGTTTCCTGGTATTCGCTTGCGGGATTACTATCAGCTACGATACCGGCTCCTGCCTGATAATACATCCGCTCTTTGCTGGCGACGATTGTGCGAATACCAATACATAAATCCATATTGCCACCGTAATTGAAATAGCCGATCGCACCGGAATAGACGCCGCGTTTTTCGGGTTCGATCTCGTTAATAATTTCCATAGCCCGGATTTTGGGTGCGCCGGAAACCGTGCCGGCCGGAAAGGCTGCTTTAAAGGCGTCTAATACATTCAAGCCGGGTCGCAATTGGCCCTGCGCCCGCGAGATGATGTGCATAACGTGCGAATATTTTTGAATAGTTTTAAAATCATGAACTTTGATACTGCCATATTTCGCGATCCGCCCCAGATCGTTACGCGCCAGATCAACCAGCATAACATGCTCGGCCAGTTCCTTGGGATCATTTAGTAATTCTTCAGCCAGTTGATCGTCTTCAGTCTGGGATTCTCCGCGCGGGCGGGTTCCGGCGATCGGGATAATTTCCAGTTCGTTATCCTGAGCCCGGATCAAGGGTTCCGGTGAAGAGCCGATGATCTGATAATCCAGAAAATCGAGATAAAACATATACGGCGAAGGATTGATGTTACGCAGTGTTCGGTAAACTTGAAAAGAATCGCCGGAATAGGCTACCGAAAAGCGCTGAGAAATAACCGCCTGAAAAATATCACCCGCGAAAATATATTCCTTGACCTTCCGAATAGCTGCGATGAAATTGTCCAGCCTATAATTAGCCTCCTCGGTACTGAAATCAGCGGCAAAGTGTAAGTTATTATTAACCGGTCGGTTCAATTTATCCTGTAAGTGATCCAGCCGATTCTGCGCCTCCTGATAAAGCTGCTGGTTATCACTCTC
>JALOAB010000042.1 GCA_023229045.1 Fidelibacterota bacterium | reverse complement strand
AAAACCAGGCGCAACCGGTGAGAAACGCAAACTCGGCTATGTCGAACCGATCAAGAACACCGACTACTTCATCGGCACCGGCGTATATATGGAATGATTATAGAACTGGAAAGTAGATTCTGAAAAGTCTAAAATACCCGCCCATCAGGACGTGACAGTGACTCAATATGCAATCTTCAATTTGCAATCTAAAATTGATCTAGAGCCCGCGCGTTCCCGTCGTCAAAATATTCTGGAAACAATGCAAAGCAAAAGAGTCGGTCATTCCGGCCAGGTAATCACACACCATCATTTGCGGAGAGCACTGCTCCGCCTGATAACGCTCCTGTAGCGACTTTAGATATTTACCGAATTTCACATCCAGCGGAGTGCGACTGCCGGCATATAAATCGTAATCGGTCCGGTATTTTTCGTATAGTGACTCGAGGTAATTTTTTAATGTACTCAGGACAAATCCCGAATATTCATTCCAGTATTTCAATTTCGGATTGTAATAGATTCTTTCGCGACTGAACTGTTTAAATTCTTTGATCAGGGCAAATTTTTCAGCCGAAAAACCGATCTTGCCGTTTTTCACCGACCAATCAATCACATCGAAAACCAGGTTGCTGATGATTTCACTATTGGATTGACCAATCCCTGTTCTGAGTTTATCCGGCAAATCCTCCTTTGTAATCAGATTCGTCGAAACGGCATCTTCCAGATCGCGTCCGAGATAGGCAATTGAATCGCTGATCCGCACTACGCAGGCTTCCCAGGTCGAGGGTCGAGTCGGGCGGGACTTCAAATCATTCAATTCATTGAGAGTTGGACTGACCTCCACAAACTGTTCATCGACTTCACCACAATGCGAAACGATTCCGTCGCGCACCGCGTAGGTCAGATTCAACCCCTGACCGTAATTTTCCAGCTTATCGACAACCCGCAGGCTATGCAATTCGTGAATAAAGCCGCCAAACAATTTCTCCAGCCATTTCTCGCCGGCGTGACCAAACGGCGCATGCCCCAGATCATGTCCCAATCCAATCGCCGTCGCCAGATCGACATCCAATCCCAGAGCACGGCAGATCGTCGCCGAAATCGTCGCCACATGCAGAGAATGTTCGATGCGCGTACAGATATGATCGTTTTCTGGCGAAAAAAACACCTGGGTCTTATGCTTCAAACGCCGGAATGCCAGCGAATGAATTATCGCGGTCTGATCACGGAAGTACGGCCCGCGGATATCTTCCGGCCGCTGGCGTTGACGTGCCGTCAGTATTTTACCTGAATAACTGTTCTTAAACTTCGTCAAGATCGAATCCCTTCTTAATCTCGCAACTCATTAATATTTGAAAAAATAAAGAACAGATGTTGACGAATTACATCCACTCCTAAATTTCCATCCGGGTGGAAATTATCTTTCAGTCGGCCAGCTTCTTTTTCAATTCCGAAAGCCGCACGACGTGGCGGCGTTCTTCATCTATAATCCCATCGATCAAAAGCTGTTCGCTGACCGGAATCAGTTCCCTGACCTCTTTGTAATATAGGACGGAGTCGAGTTCTTTCTCAATGGCATACAGCAAAGCCGTTTTGGCATCATGAATCGCCGGGATTTTAGTCTCGGCTTTTACATCCGAAAAAATCAAATTCTGGGTATAGGCTTCCAGATAGGCATAGAATTCTTCCCGGGCCGTTTGGTTTAATTGAATCGCACCGATTTTTTCAGCCATTTTAAGAAATATTTGCTTATGCGCGACTTCTTCATCAGCCAATTTTTCGAACAGCGACTTGACCTCCATTTGAGGAATGATCTTGGCGGTTTCGCGGTAGAATTCTTCACCCTTCTCTTCGATTTTAACAGCGATATTGAATACATCGCGAATACTGAAAATGGTCATGATTTGTCTCTCTCAAGTTGTTTTAAATTGCGATGCTTCTCAGCGATCGTATCCGCCAGCATATCCAAGGCTTTGAAATCATCCGGTTTGGGATAGCCTTTGATTATGACCGGCGACAGAATTTCAGCCTTCATTCCGCTCAAGATGGCGCTCAACTGGTCAAGCATCTTGCCGCCCCAGCCGTATGAACCGATCACTCCCAGATATTTGGTCTTGGGACGTAATAGATTTAGCAGATAAGCCGCTGTGACTGCCGCCGGATGCGGGCCGAGAATTACGGTCGGCGAACCGAGCACCACCGTGGCGGCGTCTACCAGCGCCATTGCCAGTTCGCCGATATCGGTACGACTCAGGTTAAAGGGTTGGACTTTTAGGTCGCGTTCTATCAGGGCTGACGTCAGATGTTCAACCATTTTAGCGGTACTCCCGTGCATGGAGACGTACGGAATAAGCACTTCGTCTTTAACAGTATCGGAAGTCCAATCCGTATAAGCATTCATGATGAGATCGGGCTTTGGATAAATTGGTCCATGACTGGGCGCGATCAGGTCAATTGGAAGATTTCTGACTTTTTCAAGATTCTGACGCGCATTAGTCCGAAACGGCATCATGATCTCGGCGTAATAACGTTTAGCGGAGCGGTATACCCGACTTTCATCATCGACGAACAAGTTGCTTGTCGCCAGATGCGACCCGAAAAAATCACACGAGAATAAAACCTTATCTTCTTCCAAATAGGTCGACATCGTTTCAGGCCAATGCACCCACGGAGTGAAGATAAACCGCATCGTCTTGTCGCCCAGCAAGAGTTTTTCGCCGTCGCTGATGATCTTAAACTTTTCATCCGGTATCAGCAAATGCTCCTTCAGCAGATTAGCGCATTTCTGGTTGGTGACAACCTGCGCCATTGGGAAATGTTCAAGAATAGTCGGAATTGCTCCGGAATGATCCTGTTCGGCATGATGTGAAATTACATAATCGATCCGCTCGACTCCGATTCGACGCAAATTATCGAGAAGTTCCGCTTCTTTGGTCGGATCGACTGCATCGAGCAGGGCAATCTTTTGCGAACCCTTTATCAAATAAGCATTGTAAGTAGTTCCATCCGGCAACGGTATCAATTCGTCGAACAGCGGGCGATCCCAATCACGCGCACCGACGTAATAGATTTTCGATTTTATAATCTGTTCAGGCAATCAATCCTCCTGAGGTTCAAAATCCTCTTTTTCAGCGCCACATAACGGGCAAACCCAATCATCCGGTAAATCTTCAAAAGCGGTGCCTTTGGGAACTCCATTATCCGGATCGCCTTTACGCGGATCATAAACATAACCACACACGGTGCAAACATATTTAGTCATATAACCTCCTGATTAATTTGTTGATCATTGTTTTTTAGAATTAATAATTTTCCGCCAGGATTTCAAAGTAAGCCTGCGGATGAGCACAAGCCGGACATTTATCCGGCGCTTTGGCGCCTTCATGGATATAACCGCAGTTGCGGCAGTGCCATCTCACCACTTTTTCCTTTTTAAAAACGCGGTCAGTCAGGACATTTTCCCTTAAAGCACGAAAATTCTTCTCATGCTGAACTTCGACCGAAGCGACTGCCCTAAAAACCTGGGCAATCTCGCTAAAGCCTTCTTCGTCGGCAACTTTGGCAAATTCGGGATACATAACCTTATGTTCGTAGTTTTCACCATTGGCGGCTTCCAGCAGGTTTTCAGCTGTTGTGCCAATTACTCCGGCCGGAAAGGCGGCCGTGATGCTGACCTCTCCACCTTCCAGAAATTTGAAGAAGCGCTTGGCATGCTCTTTCTCATTATCGGCCGTCTCGGCGAACACTGCCGCGATTTGTTCAAAGCCCTCTTTTTTGGCTTTGGAGGCAAAATAATTATAGCGATTGCGGGCTTGCGATTCGCCGGCAAAAGCCGTTAATAGGTTTTTTTCAGTCCGGGTTCCTTTTAAACTTTGCATTTATCTTCTCCTTTTCTTCTTTGAGATCGATTAATCGGTTTACTGAATCTCAGGACAGAATCCTAAACCAAAATTTCATAAATCACTGTTCGCGCTATAAAATTAAACATAGAATCGTGATTTTAAAATGACATTATTTACGGAACTAAAAAACCTGTTCGACCGCTTTGATTTCGGGAATGGCTTCTTTCAACCGACTCTCTATTCCCATCCGTAAGGTATAAGTGCTCATCGGACAACCGCCACAAGCTCCGGTCAGTCTCAGCTTAACAATGCCATTCGGAGTGACTTCGACCAATTCGACGTCTCCACCGTCAGCCTGTAACATCGGACGAACGGTTTCAATGACTTTTTCTACTTTTTCTTTCATTAATAATTCCTTTCAATTAATTGAGACAATTTTTACATATTCCTTTAAAATAGCCGTGAATTTCCTGGATCTGATGCCCGTCAACCGTCTTACTTTGACTGAGCGGACACTGAATATTCACATCGTATATTCGACCGCATTTCAAACACAAAAAATGGTGGTGCTGTCCAGTCGTGATCTCATAGCGCACTTCCGTACCGGTAATCGTCAGGGGCACCACCAGTCCTTTTTCAAGGAAAAGATTCAACGTGTTATAAATTGTAGTGCGCGACATAGTCGGTATTTTTTTTACCAAATTTTCATAAATGTGATCAGCCGTTGGATGATCCTGACTCTGTTCGATAAATTCTAAAACGCATAAGCGCTGATAGGTCGGCTTGATGCCATGTTTTTCCAATTCACTTTTGATATTCATCATTTTTGTATTCATTACAAACTGATATTAATAACAAATAATGCAATTGTCAAATGTTTTTTTGGGTTTTTGCATCAATTCTCTTTTATCATTGGATTATTTTTTTTATTTTCCGGTGAACAATTTTTTGGAGGTTTTCTTATGAGTAAAATTAGTCAATATCTTGGAAAAGATGCAGATTTTCTACTAAATCATAAATGCACAACGATTTCCAAGGAGCAATTGCACTTGCCCGGACCGGATTTTATCGACCGCATATTGCTTTATTCGGATCGACCGATTGCCGTCATGCGAAATATGCAGGCAATGTACAATCATGGGCGTTTAGCCGGAACGGGCTATCTGTCGGTTCTGCCGGTCGATCAGGGTATCGAACATTCCGCCGGCGCCTCTTTCGCGCCGAATCCGGGTTACTTCGACCCGGAAAACATCGTGAAGCTGGCGCTTGAAGGCGGCTGTAATGCTGTGGCTTCGACTCTTGGTGTACTCGGCAGTATCGCGCGCAAATATGCCCACAAAATTCCATTCCTGCTCAAAATCAACCATAATGAGCTACTCTCCTTTCCGAATATGCACGATCAGACGCTGTTTGCCAGCATCGATCAGGCATTCGATATGGGCGCGGTCGCCGTCGGCGCTACGGTTTACTTCGGTTCGGAGGAATCACGCCGTCAAATCATGGAGATAAGCGAGGCTTTCGAGTATGCTCATCAGCTCGGTATGGTGACGGTTCTCTGGTGTTATTTGCGTAATAATGCCTTTAAGACCGCCGAAAAAGACTACCATGTTGCCGCTGATCTTACCAGTCAGGCTAACCATCTCGGTGTAACCATCGAGGCTGACATTATCAAGCAGAAACTGCCGGAGTGCAACGGCGGCTACACCGCCCTGAAGTTTGGCAAGACCAACAAGAAAGTCTATGAACAATTGACTACTGACCATCCAATTGACCTGACCCGCTATCAGGTTGCCGGATGCTATATGGGACGCGCCGGATTGATCAATTCGGGTGGTGCTTCTTCCGGTGAAGACGATCTGGTCGAAGCTGTCAAGACCGCTGTGGTCAACAAACGTGCCGGCGGTATGGGCTTGATCCTGGGACGTAAAGCTTTCCAGAGACCGATGGCCGAAGGCGTCAAGATCGTAAATGCCGTCCAGGATGTTTATCTTGATAAAGACGTTACCATAGCTTGATCTAAGATCTTACCGAGGTTAACCTTGGAACGTGTAACTAAAAATAAAAAAGCCCGCTTGCGGGCTTTTTTACTCATGAGGTAAAAAATGGATACACAATCTCCTCGTTCAAATTGGATAGCCGGCTTATTTTTGGTTCTGCTGGGTTTGCTGATTCTCCTGGTTCAGTTCGATTTTTTCAATTGGACGGATTTCTGGCCTTTAATCATCATCGGTATCGGAATATTGTTTCTGGTCGGATTTTTCGCGAATCGCACCAATTTCGGCTTGTTAATGCCGGCTATGATTCTGTTAATCGTCGGAACTTTGTTTCTTTACATGGAGCGGACGACCTGGCATAACATGAATCATCTCTGGCCGACTTTTGTCTTAGCGCCGGGAGTGGGCTTTTTCTTTATGTATTTCTTCGGACCACAGAATAATCGGCTCTGGATTCCCGGTACGGTTTTGATCACAATTGCCGCGCTGTTTTTCGCCGGCGAATGGTCGATTTTCCGTTACTGGCCGGTCATTTTAATCTTATTGGGAATTTACCTGATCTTTTCAAGAAAAACTCAATCATGAACACACCTGTTCAGGAGAATAAAACACAGTTTATCAAATCCGGCGATCCGAAGCCTGGTTTCTGGCATAAGTGGAAAATTTCACTGCGCAATAAAATTCTGGCCGGAATAATCGCCCTGACGCCAGCCGTCCTGACAATTTATTTTATTAAGTTGTTTATCACTTTCTTTGACAAAATTGTCAGTCCGATCCTCGATCCATTGATCGGATTTCACATTCCCGGTCTGGGACTGATTATTGCTTTAGTTGTAATCTATTTACTGGGCTTGTTCATTACTAACATTCTGGGCAAATCCCTCCTGTCTGTTTTTGAGAAATGGCTGAATTACATCCCGGTTGTGCGTTCAATCTATCAGACTACCAAACAAGTCCTGAGTGCTCTCTCGTTTTCCAAAGCCGGATTCGAAAAAGTTGTCTTCATTGAATATCCGCGTAAAAATGTCTGGACGATCGGCTTTATGACTGGTGAAACTACCAACCATGCCGGCAAACGGTTCTATAGTGTTTTTTTACCGACGACGCCCAATCCAACTTCAGGATGGGTTTTATTTTTTCCGGAAGATGAAGTGTATTCATCTGATATGAGCGTTGAACAGGGATTGAAAGCCATTATCTCAGCCGGTGCAATCCTGCCTCCTGAAGCAAATGTCGGTCCTGCCTACAAATCAAGTGGTTCGATTATGACAGATCATTCCATCTGAATGTATTGGCAATTAATTCCAGGTTCGATTGGGTGAATAAAAACCTTGTAAATAATCTCCGAACCGATTAACCTTGCTGTGTTTATCTTAAGAAAGGCATCAATCAACTGTGAAAATAAAATATATCGATGGTAAGCGCTTTTTACGCGGAATCCGAGCCGGAGCCCGGAAAGTAGTCGATCAGCAGGATCATCTCAATAAAATTAACGTCTTCCCGGTTCCCGACGCAGATACCGGCACTAATATGGCCGCCACGATGAAAACCGTCGTAACCAACATGTCTCCGGATAACAGCCCGATTGACGAAGCGACCCAAAAAATCGCCGATTCGGCGCTGGAAGGCGCGCGTGGCAACAGTGGCGTCATTTTAGCCCAGTTCTTCTATGGTCTGGCCAAAGGTATCGGTAAAAATCATAAGGTTTCCACTGCTCAATTTGCAGAGGCCGCCGTTTCAGCCAAACAACATGCCTTTAAGGCGCTTTCCGAACCGCGCGAAGGTACGATTTTATCCGTAATTAAAGACTGGGCTGAAAATGTTTACGAAAACAGCAAGAAAATCTTCGATTTTCAGGAGTTGCTGAACCATGCCCTGGAAGTCGCCAAACGTTCGCTGGAAGCCACGCGTTCCAAAATTGAAGCCATGCGCAATGCCAATGTCGTCGACTCCGGCGCTCAAGGTTTTGTTTACATCCTGGAAGGCATCAGCCATTTTATCGATCGCGGTCGGATCAAGGAAAATCAAGAAACCACCCTTGAACCTGTTGAATCGATAGCTCATACCGAAGTACTCCCGGAGCAGATCAATTATCGTTTCTGTACTGAATGCCTGATCGAAGGCCAGAATATTCCCGTCGACGATCTACGTAAACAGATCGAACAGTATGGTGATTCCGTCGTCCTGGCCGGTTCAGATAAAAAGGCGCGCCTCCATATCCACTCCAACGAACCAGCCAAAGTTTTTAAAATCGCCCGTCAGTATGGCGCCTTACTTCAGCAGAAAGCCGATGATATGCTTAAGCAGTACCTGGTCGCCCATAATCCGCATCCACGCATTGCGTTAGTCGTCGATTCAGCCTGCGATCTGCCGCAAGAATTCATCGACCGCTACAATCTGCACGTCGTTCCGGTGCGGGTATCTTTCGGACAATCATGTTATATTGATAAAATCACAATTACACCGGAATATTTTTACGAGATGCTCGATAGCGAACCGGAACATCCGCAGACCTCTCAACCTTCACCCGCCGATTTCATCAATTTATATGGCTTTTTGTTAAGTCATTATGACTCGATCATTTCAATTCATATCCCGGAATCAGTCAGCGGCACTTTTCAGAATGCGCTGAACGCCGCACGCACTTTTCCCGATCGTAAAATCAGCATAATCGACAGTAAGACGCTATCGGTTTCGATGGGCTTCATCGCCGAACGGGCGGTCGAATTGATCGCCGCTGGTAAATCGCATGACGAGATCGTCACGGATTTGACACGCGCCACCCGCCGCACCCAAATTTTCGTCGGCATCACGAATTTGAAATATATGATCCGTGGTGGACGCGTCGGAAAGGCTAAAGGACTGGCCGCGAAATTACTCCATATCAAACCGATATTAAACCTCGACGAACATGGCGTTCCCCAACATTTTTCAAAGAGTTTTTCGAGGAAGGGCGCCTTTGCTAAAGTTCTGCAATTAGCAATTGATTTAGCGGCTCAAAAAACGAATCCTCGCTTTCGTATTGCGCATGTCAATAACCACTCAATAGCTGAACATTACGTTTCCGAACTGAAAAAACGCTTTGGCGTCGGAAGTATCAACATCCTGCCGGCCTCACCGGTTCTCGGCGCACATGCCGGGATTGGCGCCGCGGCCATCGGTATATCCTGGAGTGAATGATGTTAACGTTGATCGCGATTCTGCTACTCAGTTATCTGATCGGCTCGATCCCGACCGCCATTATCGTCGGTAAAATCACTAAAAATATCGATATTCGCCAATATGGTTCCGGTAATGCGGGCGGCACCAACGCTTTTCGCGTTCTGGGTTGGAAAGCCGGTTTGTTCGTATCACTTTTTGACGTTGCCAAAGGCGTATTCGCGACGGCATTTATCTCGCAAATTCGGCTGGATACTCCTCCGCTTGATTCTGCCTGGCTAATGATCCTGGCGGGAGTATGTGCCATCCTGGGACATACTTACACAATCTTTGCCGGTTTTAAAGGCGGGAAAGGCGTCGCCACCGGCGCTGGAATGATAGTTGCCCTTTATCCGATCGCTTTCCTGATCTGCCTTCTGATTTTTGCGTTAGTGCTGTTCTCGACCGGTCTGGTTTCGGTTTCCTCGATCAGCGCCGCTTTAGGTTTGCCGATAGTGTTGTGGATTCTCAATCACTTCCGGTCGTTTAGCATCGAACCGGCTCTGCTGATTTTCAGTATTTTTATTCCAATCTTTATCATTTTTACCCATCGCAGTAATATCCGGC
Source organism: Fidelibacterota bacterium (assembly GCA_023229045.1). Taxonomy (GTDB): domain Bacteria; phylum Fidelibacterota; class UBA2242; order UBA2242; family UBA2242; genus JAGNGI01. The sequence goes on along the minus strand of JALOAB010000042.1, from coordinate 3,054 downwards.
GCCTGCTCAAAGGCGAGGAAAAGCCGTTCGAAAAACTGATTCTTCTGCGCCGTCGCAAATAGTTATTTACTACATAGATATTTGACTAATAAGGCAATACAGAGGCACACGGAAATGATCCAGAGGTGCACAGAGGATTCGTTTATTATTTAAAAGTATATCCGTGGTACTCCGTGCGGGTCTCTGTGAACCTTCGTGTCATGAGTTTGGTATAATGATCTCAGCACACTCTGCGGTTGAAAAATGATATTCCTTCTCCCTATTCGGAGGTTTCCATGAAATTGCATCGCATCGGATTCGTTCTATTTTTCCTGCTGTCTTTCACGATCGGAATCCGCTCACAGACGCCTTTCAAAGATTTCGAAATCGTTGAAAGTATTCCGGTTGAAACAACACTCGATAATCCCGAAATCCGCAATACACCCGAAGTCTGGGCGGAAATGTTCGCCGCCGCCCAAAAGAGCATCGACATCGAACAGTTTTACATTTCCGATGCTCCTGGTGAACCGCTCGAAGCGATCATCCAATTAATCGAGAAGGCCGCCCAGCGTGGCGTCCTTGTGCGGATCATCGCCGACGCCCGCATGGCAAAAACTTACCCGGAAATCCTGGAACGGCTGGCCAAACAAAAGAATATCAGCGTTTGCCGAATTCAGGTTTTTAATAAAAACGGCGGTATTCAACATGCTAAATATTTCGTCATCGATCGCCGGGAAGTTTTTATCGGCAGTCAGAATTTCGACTGGCGCGCCCTTAAGCATATTCACGAAATCGGTTTGTGTATTCGCCAACCGGAATATGCCCGACTGATGACTGAATTGTTCGAGATGGATTGGGAATATGCCGCTCAGAATAAAATACCCGGTCGGAAATTGACCGAACCGATCAGATTTGAATTACCAATCGCTCCGCAAGACACAGTTAAATTCATCGCCTGCGGCAGTCCCGCCAGAAATTTGCCAAACGGAATGGCCAGCGACGAAAAAATCATTTCAGAACTTATTCGTAGCGCCCGCCAAGAAATCTGTATTCAATTGCTATCTTATTCACCTCTGGATAAAAAGACCAAATACTGGGCGAAAATCGACGACGCTCTGCGTAAAGCGTCCGCCAGCGGTGTCGTCGTCAATCTGCTGGTATCCGACTGGAGCATCGGCGCCGATAAACTGCCCTACCTGCAGAGTCTCGATATCCTACCCAATATTAACGTCAAACTCAGCACTATCCCGGAATTCAGCGGCGGCTACATCCCCTTCGCCCGCGTCGAACACTGCAAGTATATGGTCGTCGACAGCTCTCTGAGCTGGATCGGCACCAGCAACTGGTCGCGTAATTACTTCTATAACTCGCGCAATCTCGGCTTAGGCATCGAAAATGCGACCGTCGCCCGGACATTGAAGACAATTTTCCTGAAAAGCTGGAATTCGTCTTATGCCTGGCAACCGGTTCCCGGTCAGGAATATCCTGAGAAATTCCGCGGGGAACAGTAGGTTTTCTCACCGCAGAGCGCACGGAGAGCGCAGAGATTTATGAATTCTGTTCTTTTATTAAATGAGGCATTCACACCATCCAGTATTTTATATTTGCTTGTGACAATACTCTGGTGTTGACGCAGAGTGATTTCATCCTTAATCAAATAAGAAGGTATATCTACGTCACAACGCCGGAGCGTTGCGACGAGCAGAAAGTAGTATTATATTGCCGCTTTTCTTCACGGATAAACACTGATATTATTTTTCCCGATAATCATGTATATATTCGCCAATTTCTCTCAGCGGGGCGGTCCAGATGTCTTTTTCATTTTGTTTAAGAAATTTTATGAGTTGATTATGCGCCTCCAGTGATACGTCGATATGATGTTCGCCGCCGACCCCATGGAACAGAAAAACGATCAAAGCCTTTTTCTGCAGGGCAGTCCTTACCAGTTCAATCAGTTCATCTCCCGACTCTCCGTTGATCATAAAACTGCTCACATTATACAAATCAACCTTATCGATAAATTCAAAGTTAGATTCCACGCCGCGCGCGGCTACGAAATTCTCCTTGATCATATCAACGTAAGAAATTTCGCCGACGCTCATCTCGCCGCATGGATAAGCAAAGGTCCTTCTGGACTTTCCATCGATTATCTTTAACAGGACGTTCGCCATTTTAACCTCGTCCGTCATTCGCGAGAGAGTATAATTGCTAAGATCGTAATCGGCATTGACCCACTTGCGACCCGGCGCCCGACCGTCACAGGGATGAAACAGGGTATGATTACCTAGCTCATGTCCGCGACGGGCAACAGTTTTCCAGTCATCAGCGCGTTCATTGACGGTTTCAAAATAGCCTGGTAAATAAAACGTGCCTCGCAATCCCAATGAATCCAGAACCGGCACTACCTTATCCAGATGCACATTCAGAGCATCGTCATAAGTCAAACAAACCGCGCATTGCTTTTTATTCCAGATCGCTTTTTCTTGAGTCATACCTGTCACCGTAAATGTTAATAGAATTAAAAGTAAAACCGTTATTCTTAGAGCTGATCGTTTAAAATGGATATGCATGCTGAAGACCTTTCATCTGATTCGTTTTACTGCCTTATTTCGCAGTAAAAATAACTTCAAAAAAACGTCACTATACTACAATATCATTCGGCGGGATTCAGGCTCAACGAACAATAGCAACTTTTATTTCTTTAGACCACTGAGCGGCGCAGAAGACGCTTTAACGAATGAATCTGTCCCCGGATATGTACTATTTTAGCCTTATCGCCGGCGGCTGTCGCTTCGTCGCGGGCTTTCTTTAATTCCCGGATTCGGCTCTTAATTTTAGTTTTATTTTGAATCCTGGCTTGATGATGTTCGTGCGGGTCGATATTCAAGGCATTACAAAGAGCGAGTATCAAATGTTCCTTATTCAACTGCGTATATCCTTTGACAGCCTCACTCTCCAATCCGGCGGCAATTTGTCGCAATTGAGCCACGGTTTTGGTTTTAAGATCATGGTAAGTGTAATCCATCTGAGTCTCCTTCAATCGTGATTAAAATAGCATCAATGATTTATTTCCGC
>JALOAB010000041.1 GCA_023229045.1 Fidelibacterota bacterium | reverse complement strand
GGTTGTGTCAGATCCTCAAATCTGACACATTCCCGACATAACAGAAACAGTTACTAAACCTTCACTCCCAGCGTCAGGATATTTCTGCCGTTCTCGTATTTATATTCGATGTTATCGGAGCGACTTTTTATCAGCATTAATCCCAAATCGTCTTCCAGCGCGCCTTCTTCGAGAGGATTGACCGGATTTCCTTCGCTTTCGCAAACCATTTCCACTCCACCGTCCTTTTCAGAATAAGAAAGACTTAAATCCAGATTAGAGTAATTGGATTGAATGCCTAAAACCTCTTCAGATATAAGCGCGATATTATCGCTTGCCTTTTTAGACAACATATGTTTTTCGCAAAAGGCTTCCAGCTCGGCTTGCAGGGCATATAAATCATAATCCGGACTGGCAATATGATAGTTCAGACTGCGGATGCGGTGGATGAAAGCTCTCGTCTTTTCCTTTTGTGGATTGTCAAAAATCTGCTGTGGTGTACCCTCTTCATATATTATACCTTCATCCATATAAAAAATGCGGCTCGCCGTATTCCGCGCGAATTCCATTTCATGCGTCACAATAATCATCGTCATCCCTTCGCGGGCTAACCGGCGAATTACCGCCAGCACTTCGCTGATCATGGTTGGATCGAGCGCCGAAGTCGGTTCATCAAAGAGCAGAATTTCTGGTTCCATCGCCATACAACGGGCAATTGCCACCCTCTGCTTTTGTCCGCCGGAGAGTTCATCAGGAAAGGTATAGGCTTTTTCGGCTAATCCTACCAGTTTCAGAAGTTCGGCGGCTTTTTGATTGGCTTCACTTTTTTTCATTCCAAGTAATTTAATCGGACCGATGGTCAGATTTTCCAGTACCGTCAGGTGGGCGTATAGATTAAACGACTGGAAGACCATTCCCATTTTCTGGCGGATTTTCGGCACGTCGGTATTTTTGTCCAGAATAGGAATATCGTCAATATAGATTGCACCGCTGGTTGGATTTTCCAGCAGATTGAGACAGCGCAGGAAAGTGCTCTTGCCGGTGCCGGAAGGGCCGATAATCGCAATGACTTCACCCTTTTTTATATCAACACTAACATCCCGGAGTACTTCCAGGTCGCCAAAGCGTTTGGAAAGATTTCTGATCTTAATCATCAGTTCACCTCCCTTTCTCTGACGATGCGTTTCCTTTTGGGATCTACCGAAATCTCGATCTGACTCAATGCCCAGGTTAATAGCCAGGCAATCAGTAAATAAAGCATTGCCGCCATTATCAGTGGGAAAAATGCATCAAAGGTCCGACTGCGGATAATATCGCCGGCTTTTGTCAGATCCTGTACCGCGATATAGCCGACGATTGACGTCATTTTTACCAGCGAGATAAACTCGCCTTTGTAAACCGGAAGAACATTACGTAAAGCCTGGGGCATGATTATATAGAAAAATGTCTGAACTTTTGTAAAACCCCCGGCAATTCCGGCTTCGCTCTGCCCTTTGTCGATACTTTCAATCGAAGTTCTGAACATTTCGGAAACATATGCCGCAAAATTCAATCCAAAAGCTATGATAGCAACGATTACCGGATTTATATTAACCGAGGCGAAAACGACGTAATAAATGATCATCAGTAACACCAGTACGGGCGTTCCGCGCAGAAGCGTGATATAAAACTCTGAGATTTTGACAGGTAATTTATGCTTCGCCATCCGCATTAAACAAATCAGTCCTCCGAGCAGAGTGCCGACCAGCGCTGAAAAAATCGAAATTACAATCGTGACTTTTAATCCATCAATTATCAGCAGGAAGCGGTTTTCCAGAACAATATTATTATGAAAACTTTCAGATACTCCTTGAAGAAACGTTCGTTTGCTCACGAGGTCTTTTTCACCGGCAAAGTCGGCGTGTCGATTCCTGGATACGATAACCGCGGCTTGGAATTGGGCATACGGCTCCGAGAAATCGATTTGCTTCTGACGCTCTTCACTGATAGAGATGCCATCCGCAATCATTTGAACCTTGCCGGCAGTCAGCGCGGCGATCAGCGCCGGAAATTCCATCTGCACAAATTCGATTTTATAATTATTGCGCTCGGCGAATTTGGCAATCATCTCGATATCGAATCCGACGTATCTGCCGTTCATGTAGGCGACATATGGCAAATCGCCAACTGCTACGCCAATGAATAGTTTTTTACCAACTCCAGATGATTCAATAACTGGCATGACGGCATTTTCAGCGTCTTCAATAAACCAGCGTTTGTACATGATATCATAACTACCATCCCGCCGGATTTCTTTTAGATAAGCGTTGAATTCATTCCGCAAGTCCGGATTTTTTTTGTTGAAACCAACGCCGAGCGGTGTATTAAAAATATTATCACTTAACAAGGCTAATTCAGGATTATGCTTGATCAATAGACGCGCTGTGATCAGATCAAGCGTCGCGCCGTCAATCTTACCGGTTTTAACCGACATCATCAGATCCGCCGTACTTTCGTAGCGCAGGATTTTCGCCTGCGGATATTTTTGCGCAATAAAAGCATCTTGAACCGTACCGGTGAAAATGCCTATTTTCTTGTCGGCCAGATCATCAATTGTAGCCAATATAGCGCCGTGAGTGACAGCATGATGGGCGATATTTTTTTTCAGGGCGATCAGGCTGACTCCCGATTCGTAATAGGGATCGGAAAAATCGATTTGCTTTTTTCTTTCCTCGGTGATCATAATCCCACTGGTGATCATATCGATTTTGCGGGTGACCAGCGCCGCAATGAGACTGCTGAATTGCATATCGACCGGAATATATTCCCGTCCGAGGTAAGCGGCAAAGCGTTCGCCCAGCTCGATATCAAGCCCAATCGGCCGTCCATCCTGCATGATGGTATGCGGCATACCAATATCACTGACTATTCCAGCTCTGAGCACGCCATTTGGATTTTTATTCTCAATGACCGGCATCTCCTTCAAACCTTTCCTATCCCAGCGCTCGATCATATCGTCATAGACGCCATTTATTTTTAACTGTTGTAAGAAGGCGTTGAACTCTTCCCGCAGTCTGATATCAACTTTACTAAAGCCAGCCGCAATCGGCACTGTAAAAAGACTCTCCACCAGATATCCGAGTTTTGGATTTATATCGAACAAGTCTTTAGTGGCGGAATGATCCAGGATCCCGACGTCCACTTTTTCCGTATTTAGGGCAATCAGCATATCCGGATAACTCTGATAATTCATGGCAATCGCATTAGTAAAATTTTTCGTCACGTAAGGATCATAAATCGAGCCTGTCAAAACACCAATACGCCTATCCTTAATATCCTCAACGCCAGTCATTTTCAGGTCAGTTTTAGCCTGCTTTTTATAAGAGTAATCCCGCACTATCGCCGCGATTCCGCTGGGATAATAACTATTGGAGAACAGGACGCTTTTGGCTCTTTCCTCTGTAATTGACAAACCGGCGCCGATCATATCGACCTTGCCGGCACTCAGCGCCGGAAGCATAGCGCCGAATTCCATATCTACGATTTCAAGTTGCCTCCCCAGTTTTCGGGCAATGTAGGTCGCGAATTCAATATCGAAGCCGACGATATTTTTGTTCTCATCCATGAATGACATTGGTTCGGTGACCGCCGCTGTCCCGAATTTCAAGATACCGTTTTTACCGGAAAGTTCAATAACCGGCATCGGAGCCGGCACGCCCTTTTCCGGAAACCAGCGCTTCATCATGTCTTCATAAGTGCCGTCAGATTGTAATTCGGCGAGTACCTGGTCGATCACAGTTTTCAATTTCAGATTCTGGAGTTGAACCGCAAAACCGTATTTATCATCGACGAGCAACTCGTCAAGCACAATCAGACCGTCATTCTTGGCGGCAATATTTTGCAGGATGGGTTTATCATAAGCGGCCGCATCCGCTTTACCTTCTCTGACTGCAACCGCACAGTCATAGGCGCTGTTAAAATATTTGATTTTGGCGTTGGAAAATCTTTGCAGAACGAATTGATCGGCGACGGTGCCGGTCGGCACGGCGAACGTTTTTCCGCCTTCGAGCAGTGATAGATTCGTGATCTGTAATTGCTGTCTATCGCATCCGGTTAGTAATAAAGAGGATACGATCAATATCCAAGATAAAATATGTCGCATGGAAGCCTTGATTTTAGTAGTGAAGTATTGATTAACGTGTATTGAATTCAGACTATAAGACATAAAAAACTACCCGATAATATCGCCAAGTTAGACAAAATTCCAATAATATTATTTAAACCCAGGCGTTGTTTCCAATGAATCGCCTATTACATTAATCCTTAAATAAGAATTTAGAATAATCCCAGTAAGTCATCCCGGCGCGATGCAGATTGGCATGTTTATCTAAAATGATCCGGCTTTTAGCCGGCTTGGTCGGTTTTGTTTTCCATTTCCGTGTCACTGAACAAATATCCGGCACTGCGCACACTTTTGATATAAACCGGCTTTTTGGGATTCGGCTCGAAATACTTGCGTAGGCGGGCAATGAAAATATCCATCGTGCGCGTCTCGATTTCTCCGCTGATATTCCAGACATTCTCCAGCAATTCCTGTCGTGAAATAATCCGGTTCTTATGAGCCACCAGGTATTTTAGCAGAATTGCCTCGCGCTGGGTCAGAACGAACTCACTGTTACCCGATCGGCAAACAAAATTGCTAAAATCAATTTCGTTTTTCCCGAACCGGAAGATGTCTTCGACCGGTGGGGTTTGGCGGTACCAATCGCGGCGGCGCAACATGGCTTTTATTCGCGCCAGTAGTTCATCGATATAAAATGGTTTGGTCAGGTAATCATCCGCGCCGACTTCCAAACCATGGACACGATCTTTGATATCCGTGAGCGCCGTCAGCATTAGAATCGGCATCAGCGGAGCTCGTGTGCGGATTTGCCGCGCGACTTCGAATCCATCGATATACGGAATCATGATATCCAGCAGAATCAAGTCGAAATCGGATTCGCCGAAGGCCTTCAGGGCGGCGCGGCCGTCTTTAGCCAGCTCGACTGCATAACCATTTTTGAGCAGGTTGAAGCGAATACTCTCTGCCAGATTCACTTCATCTTCGACTAATAATATGCGTGAATTCGCAGTCATTCGTCGCCTATTCTTGCTCCTCTAATAATCTGCGAAACAAACGTTTATTTCCTTGCGGATACGCCGGCAATTCAATCCGGATTACCAATCCGTGACCATCGTCAGGCTGTGCGGCACAAATCCGGCCACCGTGATAGACGACAATACCTTTAACAAGATATAATCCCAAACCGGTGCCTTTGACGCTTGGATTATGTGATACTCTAACCTGGTAAAATTTCTTGAATATTTTCTTTAAATGGTTTCGCGGAACACCGATACCATAGTCACGAAATGCAACTAGTATTTGTTTTTCGTTTTCATCCAAATATATATTAATTCTAAGCGCATCTGATGAATACTTAATTGAGTTCTCAAAAAGATTCTCGAAGACAACCCGCAGGGCATTCGGATCGATCACTATTTGGGACTTTAGAGCGCCGCTTATCTGAGCCTGTTCAGACGATAATCCATACTGTTCGCCCAGTTTTTCGAAGAGGGATTTAATGATGCGGTCTGCCTCCAGAATTTTACATTTATAATGCGCATAGCCATTTTCCAGTCGATCGACTTCCAGTACAGCGCCGATCAGACGCTCCAGGCGTCCTGCTTCTTGATGCATTTGTGCCAGGAACCCGCGGGATTGCTCCGGAGTCACATCCTGGTAGCGATTTAACGTATCGATATTCAGCCGGATCGATGCTAAGGGCGTCTTCAATTCATGTGTAATACTGGCCATAAAATTGTCATAAAGTCGCGTCTGCCTAAAATGCAAATTAAGATAGCGGAACATGACCGACATGCCGGCGATTCCCGCCGCGATCAGCACCAAACCGATCACCAGCATGGCGACATCTGCACCGGAACCGATTTGAACCGCATAGCGCTGACCAATTTCCTTAAATGTTACGTGGCTGACTACATAACGGGCAATCCACAAACCCAGCACTGCCAACCAGGCTAGTTGGACAAGGATAAAGATGACGATATACTTCGCGAGTGAATATCTTCTAAATCTGCGCATGATTGCAATTGTCTATAGTTTTTACAATAGTTTTACAATACCAAATTTATTTTTTTCATAAACTAATAATAGGCAAAGGCCAAGAGAATTCAAACACTTTTGCCAATTGAAAAAGAAATTTTTGAAAAGTTAACATAAGGAAATTGAAATGAAAGTATTAATGATTTATCCTCAGACTCCCGATACATTCTGGAGTTTTAAAAACGCTGTCAGGTTCGTTTCCAAGAAAGCTTCATCAATTCCGTTGGGCTTGATCACGGTGGCGGGTTTGCTACCGGCTGATTGGAATATCAGGCTGATTGATTTAAACATTACAAATCTTAAGGATAAAGATATTCTCTGGGCTGACTTCGTCTTTCTGAGCGGGATGAATATCCATCTCGAATCCTTTCAGAAAATCGTTCGCCGGTGCAATGAACTGAACGTCAAAGTCGTAGCCGGCGGATCTATGGCTACCATGGAGCACGAACATATCCTGGGAGTGGATCATTTTATCCTGAATGAAGCCGAGATCACTCTGCCGCAATTTCTGGAAGATCTGAAGCAGGGCAATCCGCAACCGATTTATCAAACAACCGAATTTCCGGACATCGCCAAGGCGCCGCTTCCCCGCTGGGATTTACTGGATCAACAGAAATACGTCTCGATGGATTTGCAATACTCGCGTGGCTGTCCATTCAACTGCGAATTCTGCAGTATCACTACCCTGAACGGGCATAAACCTCGCACCAAGAGTCGTACCCAATTCCTCGCCGAACTGGATTCGGTTTACGCTTCCGGCTGGCGCGGCAGTGTTTTTATTGTAGATGATAATTTCATCGGCAACCGCAAGAAACTAAAGCAGGAAATCCTGCCCGCCATGATTGATTGGGCTGAGGAACACAACTACCCTTTCAACTATGGAACCGAAACCTCAATTAATATCTGTGACGACAGCGAGCTGATCGATCTGATGGTCGCGGCAGGCTTTGAACATATTTTCATCGGGATCGAAACGCCCAATCACACCAGTTTGACCGAATGCGGCAAATATCAGAACGTGGGGCGCGACATCATCGCCTCGGTCAAACAACTGCACCAGAAAGGTCTGCGCGTTTCAGGCGGTTTTATCATAGGCTTCGACAACGACCCGGAAGATATTTTCGAAGCCCAGATCAACCTGATCCAGAAAAGCGGCGTCGTTACCGCCATGGTCGGCTTGTTGAATGCTCCGACCGGCAGTCGCCTCTACGATCGCCTTAAAAATGAAAATCGCCTGTTGAATTTTTTCAACGGCAATAATGTCGACGGCAGTATCAATTTCGTCCCGAAAATGAACTACAAACTGCTGATGAATGGCTACGTCTCGCTCCTGCGCTTCATCTACGCCCAACCGAATTATTATCGACGGGTAATAACTTTCCTGAAAGAATATCAACTGCCCCTGAAAAACAAAGTTTCGGTCACGATACACGACATCGGAGCGCTATTCAAATCCATCTGGAAACTGGGCGTGCTGGAGCACGGACGTCATTATTACTGGCGTTTGTTCTTTTACACCTTATTCCGCTTTCCGCGCAAATTCCCGACCGCCATCACAATGGCGATTTACGGGTACCACTTCAGAAAAGTCGTCCGAACAATCTAGGATAATAACCTATTTACCTAAAATAAATCTGCCGCAACGCCGGAGCGTTGCGACAAGGTCTATGTTTTTTTAAGATATTATTCCATTACCGGCCACATCGCTCTTGTGGTGTGGTTTATTTTCAGCATTTATTTGCCGAAACCTGATTCAGGCTCTATCTTTCACAGATAATCGCGATGAATAACTTCTCTTTAGCGAGATTGACACGGTTCATTCCCAGACAAAATTTCTTAATACCGCCATCCGCTTTGACGAATTCGGTATGGATATTTTTAAATCCGCCAATCATGCTCACTTTGAGCACATTATCCATTTGCATACGCGAATTGGGTTCAACCAGGTCTTTTATATTTTTCCCTATCAATCCTAAACGCGAGAAACCGGTCAGTCGCACCGCTTTTTCGGTCACTCCGAGAATTTTACCGGATGAGTCGAGCAATATAGCGCTTTGTTCGTCGTGTAATAACGCCAGCAATTCGTCCTTTTGATGGCGACTTTCTTCGTATGCCGCAGACAGTTGCTGGTTGAGGTCCTTGAGCACATCCCGCATTTTTTCGACTTCCTTGAGCGCCATTCGCCGGATGGTAACATCCCGGAAAATACCGCGCGTCGCGATAAAACGGTCTTGCTGAAACTGTCCATTGATATTGCCTTCCACGAAGATTTGATGTCCATCTTTTGTGATAAAGACCGTATCGAGATTATGAATAATATCACCTTTTAATACGCTTTGTACTATTTTGTCACATTTTTCAGATTCATCCGGGGCGATGATCTGTTTTAGTCTCAGATCTTTCAAATCATTATCATTGTATCCCAGCACCTCTTTCCAGCGCTGATTGACATAGACGAATCGACCCTCTGAATCCACGCTTTGGATCAGATCGTTGGCATTTTCAAATAAATCACGGTAAAGGTATTCCTGGTTCTTCAGATCTGCCAGTGTCTGTTCCAACTTTTCTTGATTATATTCATTCTGTAGGCGTAATCGTTCAGCTCGTTCGATAGTCCTAACTCTGACAATATGAATCAGGATCGCAGTGGCGCTGGCAACCGCCAAACTGAATCCGTGCCGCACCCAAATTGGATTATTAAAGTTGTTCCAAGCTACTGTCAACCAACCGCCCAGACTAAGAAAAATGAATATGATGACATATTTAGTCGATAAAAGGAAAAAACTGCATCCGATGATCAATAACATGATCAAATCTGTCAGCGAGGCCCAGCCAGTCAACGCCAGATAAATGATTGCATCCACCATCAATAAAATGGCGATGGCAAGCGCGACTGAATGCACCATTCTCAACGGAATCGTTTTTCTCTTTAAAAAGTAAGCCAAAATAAATAATATAACGGTCGTGCTTGCGGCAATCCAGCCAATAATCAATTGTAGTCGATCGGTCAAAGCCAATCCATAATAGAACGTAATACAAACATATAGAATCGCAATTCCGAGCAATATTGGCGCTAGCTGACTCCGAACAATAGTATTGTGGGTCTTGCTTAGTTTTTGGTTTAATTCTTCGAATTCAGGTCTGTTATTGGTGTCAGCGTTAGCCGTTTTCATCCCTGCCTCTTCTTTCTATTCCATTTCTAAATAGATCATGATTATATCGATAACAAAAAAAATTTAAGCTTAATTGTCCAATAATTCAATCCAGGTTGCGCTATCAGGCAATACCGCAACACGCTGACCAATTAAAACCCTAAAAAATAATTAATACTGATGAAGGTGTAGCCTGATATTATAGCATCAAATTTTTCTTAATATGGCGATCAATAAACGATCTTTTTCCATATTGAGACGACTCAAACCCATTAAAAATTCGGCTGACTCTCCGGTTAACTGTTTGAGTTTGATTTTCAAGGTTTTGAATGCCCCCAACGTGACGTCTTTTAAGATTTTGAGAAACTCTGCGCCTGACTCGCTTTCCAGTCGCTCGGAGAATTTACTCCCGATCAGTTCCAATCTGGTTAGTCCGGTCACCCGGACTGTCTGCTCAGTCACACCGTAAATAACGCCCTGCGTATTAAAAACAAATATCAACTCTTCCTGCTGTAGAATATTTAGTAGATTGTCTTTCTGATTGCGGACCTCTTCATAAGCCAGCGATAATTTTTTATTAAGTTCCTTGAGTTCAGTCTGCATATCCAGCAATTGCTCTTTGGCATTTTTCAGTTCGGTTATATTTGTTCCAATTCCTACTAAACCGGTGATTTTTCCGTAGTGGTCGTAAAGTGGCAGTTTAGATGTCAGGAGCCACATTTTATGACCAGCCTCATTAACCAACAATTCTTCGCGATTGATCACCGGTTTGCCGTCTTTCAAAACCGCCCGATCATCTTCCATAAAACTTTCTGCAATTTCAGGCGGAAATACTTCACGATCGGTCTTGCCCAGGACTTCCGCTTCCGCTTTACCTATGTTGGCTAGATCGGTTTTATTGACGAGAATTTTACGCATTTCGGTGTCTTTGGCATAGATAGCTTCCGGGATATTATCAATGACGGTTCTGAGCAAGAGTCGCTCCCGCGCCAGCGCGTCTTCGGTTTTCTTCTTGATAGTTATATCACGGAAAATTCCTTTTACGGCTATCAGTTTCTCATCCCGGAATTGTCCGGCAAGGTTGCCTTCTACCAGAATTTTCTGACCATCCTTGGTAATGAATGTCGTTTCTATTTTCTGAACTGTCCTGTCCCGGGCAATTAGTTGAATAATATCATTCCATTTAGCTAGATGTTCGCCGTCCAGCGTCTGCTTAAGGTTGATTTTGGAAAGTACTTTATCATTATATCCCAAAACCTCTTTCCATCTGCGATTGACAAACAGAAATCGTCCCTGATTATCGACACTCAGAAGAAGGTGATTAGTGCTGTCGAACAGATTGCTGAAGTCTTGCTCCTGAGAATCGTTATCGGAGCTGACATTATCCGTTTTCGAACGGTATAGTTCTTCTCGCAAACTGAGACTCACAGTATTTTCAAGATTCTTTTTGCGCACGATATGAAACAGAATTGAAATGAAACTAAATACCAGCAACGACAATCCGTGATAAATCCAGATAGGTGAACTCAGCTTATTCCAGGCAATTGCCAGCCAGCAATAACCACTCAGAATGATTAATAAAATCAGGGCGTTAGTGGAAAAGAATAATAGACCGGAACCCAACACTAATAGAATGATTATGTACGATTGCCAGGCCTGACCGGTCAGCATCAGGTGAACCATGGCATTCATTAATACCAGAACCGAACCGAATAAAGCGATCGGATGCACTGCGGCTAAATTAGCCGGGCGCTTGCGGATATGATAAGCCATTAAATACATAATCACCGCCGTAATTGCGGCTCCAATAACCGTAATCTGACGAGCCCGCTCGGTCAAAGATAAATAATAGTAGATCGCAAAAAGAGTGTACAAAATACCCAGACTGAGCAAGATCGGCAATAATCTTTTACTTATAATAGAGTTACTGGCCTGATTGAACCTCAGTTCTTGTTCTGTTGGTTGTTTTCTACTGTTTGACTTTTGGCTATCTTTATCCATCTTGGCTTTCTCCGGATATGGGATCAAATTATTGTTTTGTATGGGTGTAAGGTATCTTCAAATAATTGGCAGATAATTTACAGGCTAACGAGCGATTTTTCAAATCATAAGCTTTGCGGTAATATTTTTCCGCCGTCGCGCGCTCACCCTTTAAATCGAATACATTGCCCAGCCAGAGATAAGCAAATCCTAACTGGATATCCATCTCCTGATTATAATTCTGAACGACCGCTTTTAATTCTTTTTCAGCGGTTACCAGATCGCCTTTTTGAAGCGCCAGGCTACCCTGCAGTTGATGCAGTTTGGATTCGTACTCTTCCCGGGTATTAGGTTTTAAAGTTGGCAGTAATTGTCTTATACGTGCGATTTGTCTTTCGGTCTCGGTAAATTGTTCCCGTTGAATCAGCGCTTCTCCGGCCAGATAATTGTAATATGGATTATCCGGAAAGTCTTGCGCCATCATCTGCGAATAGTATAGCGAGGTCTTATAATCGCCCTCAAAATAGAGTGTCACCATCGCCATAATACTGCGCGCTTCATAACAACCGTAACGGGCATTATGCGCTGAATAAGCCATTTGCGCCAGCCCCTCATCTTTGGAGCCGGAGGTATTCATAATCCAGGATGCGATCTGCAGGTAGCCGCGCGAAATGCCAACGTAATAATTAAAAACCCCAAAAGGCAGTTTCAGTTCGACGAAATCCGGCTGATGACGCTCAGCCGCTTTGATATAGCGGACGGCGTTATAGCCATTGATAAGAACAGCGATATAATCTTTCTCGCCCAGCGCCAGTCGCGCCTTCAATCCGTAAGTAGCCCCATAGTAAAATTCCAGTTCACCGTCCTGCGGTTTTTCCTTTAACCTATTTTTGTAAATTGCTAAAACGGAATCGATCCGACCGAGCAGAATCGCATTGCCCCTCTGATAACCCAGTTCTTCCTGGTTGACCAGCCAATCGGTCGCGACCTCCGCCATCGGCGCCAATGGATGAAAAGGTTGGCTTTCCAATACCTCTTTAAATATCCGATGAGCGGCGACATTATCGAGATTGTTCATTGCGTAAAGAGCTTTTTGGATTTTTTGTTCCTGCCAATCGCTGGCGAAAATACCATTAACCAACGCTCCCCACACAACCGGCATTATAAATAATAACCTTGCGATTCCGGACTGTCTCATCATCGTCGTGTAACAATTTGTGTAATCAATCGCTCTAAAGGTAGTGATTGAAAAGCGTACAATGCAAGTGAAAATAAAGATACAATCCCGAACGGAGACTAAAATGAAAAATCAAAAAATTACTAAAGACCCTACCCCTACTATCGATTTTAATTTAAAAGATCAAAACCGGATCGATTTTAATTTGAGCAATTATCGCGGACAGTATGTCCTGCTATCCTTCCATCCTCTCGCCTGGACTTCAGTATGCGCCCGTCAAATGCAGATGCTCGATGAAAATTTTGAGCGATTTGAAAAACTTAACGTCTTACCGGTCGG
>JALOAB010000111.1 GCA_023229045.1 Fidelibacterota bacterium | reverse complement strand
TCGCGGTTTCAGCTTTCGCCCGGATGACGTTTGGACTGGCTTTTTCACCCAGCGCCAGATTCAGGGCATCGATAATAATTGACTTCCCGGCTCCGGTCTCACCAGTCAGGATCGTTAAGCCAGCGCCGAATTCGATCTCGATATGGTCGATAATCGCAAAATTCTTGATTTTTAATTTCGTTAGACTCATGCCGGTCTATATCTCTGAAATATTTTTAGGCGGTTGAACAACCAGACGCCCAGTAAAATCCCCAGCGCGTCGGCCACCAGGTCTTCAATCGAACTAATCCGACCGGGGATAAAAAACTGATGGATTTCATCACTCAAACCGTACAAAATTCCCACAATAATCGTCTGTAGGTTAGCGCGCCGCATCGGTTGATCGATTTGATCACTTCTGAAAGCCAGCATCAATAAAATTCCAAATACCGCATACTCCAGCAAATGCACTAATTTATCGAAATTCCAAAACGGCATTTCGTCCAGCGGAGTCTTTTGCAGTGATGATAGACCGAAAATGAGGGCGGCGTAGAGAATCGCCGGAACTTTCAACCAGAAACGATTCATCAAACTACCTTATCCAGCCGCCGTAAAATCATCGGTAAATAATCCAACAAATCGCTGGCGATCAAGGCTCTGACGCCCAGTTTTTTACGAGCCCAATCGCCGGCCAATCCATGAATGGAAGTCCCGGCCAGCGCCGCATTGTAAGAATCCAAACCCTGAGCCCGGAAAGCCGCGATGATTCCCGTCAACACATCACCCGTACCGCCGGTCGCCAGCGCCGGATTGCCGGTCGAGTTGACGGCGACGACTCCAGATGAAGAAACAACCACAGACGGCGCGCCCTTTAAAACCAGAGTACATGGATAATTTCGCACAAAATCGCGGGCGACATCGATAACATTTCTATTCACCGTTTCGATCGCAACTCCCGTCATCATAGCAAATTCTCCATGATGGGGCGTAATGATCAGGTCGTCAATCGTGCGGATCAACTCCAAATTATTATGAAAAATCCGTAAACCATCCGCATCGATAATCAGCGGTTTGTGGCACTCTTTTATTAATTTCCGACCGAATTCCTGTACAGCACTGTTATCGGAGACGCCCGGGCCAAAGACGACAACGTCACTCCACTCCAACCGCGTCCCGAGTGCGGGTAGAGATTCCAGACATAATGTCTGCTGTGGCGATTCCGGAACTGGCGCGGTCAGCGCTTCGGTCAGTTTGACCTCCATAATCGGATTCAGACTCTGCGGAATGGCGCTGACCACTAACCCGGCGCCACTGCGCATTGCGCCAAGAGCGCAGAGCGTAGCCGCTCCGGTCATTCCGGGCGAGCCGGCTATAATCAGCACTTTTCCCTGTCGGTGTTTGTAAGTATCCTCGGCGATTGGCGGGATTACTTTCTTGACATCCTGCTTACTAATCAGGTAAGTATTTTCGCCAAGAACGTTGAAAGCCTTACGCGGAAAACCGAGGTCAACGACGGCAATTTCGCCGGCATATCTTTTACCCGGAAAAAACAGTAGCCCGCGCTTCAAAAATCCCATCGTCACAGTGCATGTGGCTTTAACAGCTTCACCATTTACCTCTCCGGTATCACCATTTACACCGGAAGGGATATCGACCGCAATCACCGGCAGATTAGTTTTATTTATCAGGCGGATAGCGTCAGCCAGCACTCCGCGCACCTCGCCCCGGAAACCGGTGCCTAGCATCGCATCTATAATCAGATCGGATTCCTGCAAATCATGGTAACTTTCCAGGTCCGAAAGAGTCTTAATCAAGCGGATTGTCGGCTTATTCTCCTCACATTTTTGATAAAAATGAAGAGCATCACCCTTGATCTTCTCAGGCTCACCGATCAACCAGATGACACAATTGGCCCCCCATTCGGTCAATTGAGCCGCGGCGACAAAGCCGTCGCCACCATTATTACCAGTACCGCAAAAAATGTCAATCCGGCTGTTAGGAACATCCTGAACCATTTTTTTGGCGCGCTGGGCAACAAAACTACCCGCCCTGAACATTAATTGCGTGCCGGCGATTTTCAGCTCATCTATGGCATAGCGATCGACCGTTGCGGCTTCGGCATTAGTCAGAATTAACTCATGCATAGTCTTCTGTCTCTATTTGAATTTTACCCTAATTACACCTGAAAATTAATCAAAAACTATTTTAAGCCATAGAAATTTACCATAAAACCTTAAATAGAAAAAAGGGTGAGATTAACTCACCCTAAATTAATCTGATAGCGAGTTTATCACTGGACAGTTTTCAGGTGTTCATCGGCATAGCGCTTGTACCGCGGATCCCTGGACGCCAGCTGGAAAGCCTGCCGCGCGGCGACTTTGTTGCCGAGACAGCGCTCGGCAATTCCCAGCTCGATCAAGGCCAGAGCATCTCCTGACTTTATTTTCAAAGCCGCTTCAGCCGTAGTCTTGGCCTGAGCACAATCGCCCTGACTGTTGTAAGCCTGGGCAAGTCTCAAACAGGCGCTCAGATTCTTGGCGTCTTTCTGGGTGACAATTTCCAAATTAGTGATAGCTTCTTTGAAATTACTCATATCCAGGTAAATCTGACCGAGCTTCTCATAAGCGCGGGTATTTTCCGGATTGATTTCGATCAATTTTTTATAGGCGGCAATGGCTTGCTCATAATTTTTCTGGTTATAATTCAGCACACCGAGACGATCCCAGCCGGCTTCATAGACCGGATCGACTTTGACCGCCTGTTCATAAGCTGCCAGCGCTTCTGCCTTTTTATTCGTTTTCTCGTATATTTGACCGAGCACCAGATATGACCGGGCATGTTCGGGATTGATTTCCAGACCCTTCTTGACCGATTTCAGAGCTTCATCATATTTTTTTATGTCAAGGTAGGCTATACCACTGAGATAATAACCAAGAAATTCATTTGGATCAAGTTCGAGCGCCTGTTGGTATTTTTCCAATGCGCCTTCATTATTACGTCTCTGGCGCAGGTTCTCGCCTTCGCGCAGATATTGCTGAACGAGATTTTTTAATTGTCGGGCGTATCGCTCCTCTTCGGGTTTCATGGCGATGACTTTCCGCAAATAGATCGCGGCATTCGCTAAATCATTCAGGCGAACATATACCTGGGCGAGATTGAAATAGGCGTCCGCGAAGTTGGGATTAGCCTTGATAATTTCGAGATACAATTTTTCCGCGCCTTCATAATCGGCGCTATTGACGAGTCGTGAAGCTTCTGTCAACTGGGTGGCAAATGCCGCAATTTGAGTGCGGATATCACGAAATTCCATATTGGCGCGGTCGAGCTCGATGGCTTTATCGAGATATATCCTGGAATTATCCAGATCGCCGAGCGCAAAATACAAACGTCCCAGCAAAAAGACCGCCGGGGCATTGTTCGGCTCAATATCAACAAAAGGTTTACATATATCAAAAGCCTGCTGGAATTCATTTTTCTCAAACAAAGCCGATGCTTCTGATAAGGGATCCTGCCCAATCAGATTGCCAATCATCGTCAAGGTTATCAGAGTAATCAGACCAATTTGTTTTACATGTTTCATCATTTACCTCATTCTGTCCGTTTAAATTTTCGTGCCGAGGACGGGACTTGAACCCGTACAAGCAATATCGCCCACATGCCCCTCAAACATGCGTGTCTACCAGTTCCACCACCTCGGCAATAACAGTCTATTTCAATGAGCAATAATTCAGTTTCACAATTTCTTTAATTACCTGGTGTGGGGAGAGTTCCCTGATCGCCACTGCCTTGCGGTATAGGTAATTCAGCCGAAGGCGAAGTCCTGCGATTAGCTTCCTGCCTGATAATACTGGTAGCTTCACCGCGCGGAGCCGAGACCAACCCAATTAAAACCGAAATAACCATAAAGGCTACGGCTAAACCGGTCGTCACTTTGGATAAAAATGTCGCCGCTCCGCGACCACCAAACAAGGAACTACCACCCACTCCGGTAAAGGTACCGGATAATCCGCCACCCTTGCTAGCCTGCATCAAAATAGCCAGCATCAGCAACATCGATATGAGAACATGTACAATCAATAAAAAAGTATACACTATGACTCCTTTTGTTTTAAATATTCGTCGACGATTTCGGCAATCTTGACAAATTCGTCTTCCAGCAGACTGGCGCCGCCAATTAAAAAACCGTCAATATCCGGCGCCTGAATTAAACTCGCGGCGTTGGAGGATTTGACACTTCCGCCATACAATATCGAAATCGAATCGGCGGTGCTCTTGCTATATTTAGTCGCCAACAACTTGCGAATCATGGCATGTGCCTCCGAAGCCTGTTCCGGCGTTGCCACCACTCCGGTTCCAATCGCCCAAACCGGTTCGTAAGCGATCACACAATGCTGAATTTCGTGTTCAGTCACGACACTCAAAGCCGAGTCGCACTGGCGACGAATGACTTCAAGAGTCTGGCCGGATTGGCGTTCGTCCAATTTCTCGCCGACGCAGATGATCGGCTTGAGACCAATCGCCAGAGCTTGTTTGACTTTATCCCGGATAAAATCATCAGCTTCACCAAATACATGACGCCGCTCGGAGTGTCCCAGAATCACATACTGACAACCGGCCGACATAAGCATTTCACCAGAGATTTCACCGGTAAAAGCCCCTTTTGATTGGCTGTGCATATTCTGACCGCCTAATCCTATCGGAGTATTCTTTAATAATTCATGAATGTTAAAAAGCGCGGTATAGGACGGGCATATAATAATCTGTATCTTTTTCTGATTCAATAAATCTTTCAGAATATTCAGGACAAAAAGATTAGCCTCTTGAACATCTTTATGCATTTTCCAATTACCGGCAACGATGTATTGTTTCATAATCAACTACTTTTTTGATATTAGGTTAATCGGTTTTAATTCCATTCCACTAAGCAATTCCAGTGAAGCTCCGCCGCCAGTTGAAACGTGCGAAACTTTATCCATCAGACCGAACTTTTTCATCGCGGAGGCTGAATCACCACCACCGACCACCGTGACGACTCCTTTAGCGGTTACCTCGGCTAACTTGCGGGCAATCGATTCGGTTCCGGTCGAAAATTGCTTGACTTCAAAAACACCCATCGGGCCATTCCAGAGAACGGTTTTACTTTTTTCAATTATTTCGGAAAAACGTAAGGTGGTTTCAGGACCGATATCCACTCCCAACTGGTCAGCCGGAATTTGGTCGATGCGAACGATCTCAAGCGTCGCATCTTCACTGATTTCAGGCGCTACGACCACATCGGCAGGCAGAATGATTTTGCATCCGACCTCTTCGGCTTTCTTCAAGGTTGCCAGCGCAAAGTCGATTTTATCGGCTTCGAGCAAGGATTTCCCGATTTCATAATTCCGGGCTTTCAGAAAAGTGAAAGCCATCCCGCCGCCGATCAGGATATTATCGACCTTTCCGAACAGACGTTCGATGACATCGATTTTATCGCTGACTTTGGCGCCGCCGAAGATTGCCGTAAATGGTTTTTCCGGTTTTTCAAGCGTATCCTGCAAATAGTGCAGTTCCTTTTCCAGCAGATAGCCGGCGGCTCGCACGGCAATATAATCCGTGATACCAGCCGTGGAAGCATGCGCGCGATGACTGGTGCCAAAGGCATCGTTGACATATATCTCACCTAATTCGGCCAACTTCGCCGAAAATTCGGGGTCATTCTTTTCCTCTTCGGGATGAAAACGCAGGTTTTCCAGCAGAAGAACTTCACCATCCTGGAGTGAATTGGCTAAATTTTTAACTTCAATCCCGACACAGTCAGGAGCAAAGTATACTTTATTCTTGAGGTGTTTCTGGAGGCGTTCGGCAACCGGCTTCAGACTCATTTCCGGCACCGGTTTACCTTTCGGACGACCGAGATGTGACATGAGTATCAGACGGGCGCCATCATCAAGAAGTTTCTGGATAGTCGGCAGGGCGGCGCGAATGCGAAAATCGTCGCGCACATTCAAATTTTCATCGAGCGGCACGTTGAAATCAACCCGCATTATAACCCGCTTGCCCTTTACTTTTAAATCATCGATTGTTAATCTTGACATATTGCACCTATATTTATTTCATCGCTTAAAACAACTTGGAATTTTAATTTCCCCAGGCCTTTTATCCAAGGAAAAATATTAACCTACTTTAAAGTGGTGCGGCGGCCGTAACCGCAATTATCCTTTTATAGCCCGCCTGACGAAGCATTTGTGCGGCGGAAGCGAGGGTCGCGCCGGTAGTGAAAACATCATCTATCAGGACAATCGTAGTTTCGCAAGCGATGGTTTTTTTTCGATTAATCGTAAAGGCCATTTGCATATTAGCCTGGCGTTCTTCGGCATTCAGCTTGGTTTGAGTCGCCGTATTTTTTATGCGCTTTAGCAAGCCGGTTTCAACGATACCTTTCAATTGCGACGCCAAGCCGGTGGCAATTGCTTCGGATTGATTATAACCGCGTTCGCGGAGTTTGATTGGGTGCAATGGAATCGGAACGAATAATTCCGGTCGGTACTCATCAAAATTGGACGGCAGATGCCTTGCAATACGGCGACCAATTTCGCGTCCGACAGAGGCATTGCCCTGATATTTGAGCGTGTGGATGATTTTTTGAAACAGTTCGTCAAAGAGAAAAACCGGCCAGATCAGGTCTAAATTTTCAGGAATATTTTTCGTTTTCAGCTCTTCTGTAGGAAACAACTCCAATTTTTGCCAGCAATCATCACAAATCACTCCCTGCGCGGTTTCCATCCGCTTTTCACATCCTTTACAAATAGGTGGAAATAAAAGAGAAGTAATTCCGCTCAGAAGCGTTTTGAAAAATTGCACGGTTAAAACCTACTTTTTTACTTTACAAACTAGCCGCGCCGATAATGGCCGCCAGTTCGCCTAACTGACTGCGGGCAATTTTTAAATGACCGGCCGGACCGGCGTGAATTCCCTTGCGCAGATTGGTTTCCAGCGACTGGCAGAAGAAATCCCAACCTTGCGAGACCGATCCACCGATTACGATTATATCCGGATCGAGCACCATTACCAGAACGATCATAGCCTGAGCCAGGTGCTGACCGAATATTTGCCAGGTTTTCAATGCGTCCGGATCTGCGTTTTTGGCGAGCGCGGTGACTTCAGCCGGTTTTTTAGTCTGTCCAGTCACCGATTGATAAATGCGGGACACTCCCCGACCGGAGATATAATCCTCGAAGACACCATCCAGATAAGGCGTCATGGCAAATTCGAGCGCCGTTCCGGTAGCGCCATTAAAAATTTCATTCTTATAAACGAATCCCAGTCCGAACCCGGTTCCGAGAGTAACTCCCAGGACATATTCCAGACCGCGACCGCTTCCGGCACGCTGTTCTCCCAGTGCAAAGCAATTGGCGTCATTATTAACCAAGACCGGCAGTCTGGTCAATTCCTGTAATTTTGGACCAAGTGCATAATTGCGCAACATTGTCAGGTTCGGGGTATGCAAAATGACACCAGTTTT
>JALOAB010000161.1 GCA_023229045.1 Fidelibacterota bacterium | reverse complement strand
CCAGTGCAAAGCAATTGGCGTCATTATTAACCAAGACCGGCAGTCTGGTCAATTCCTGTAATTTTGGACCAAGTGCATAATTGCGCAACATTGTCAGGTTCGGGGTATGCAAAATGACACCAGTTTTATAATCAAGCGGCCCGGGACTGCCAATCCCGATCATTTCGAGTTCCTGCCAGCCGCGTTTATTGGCTGTCAGGCATTGATCGATAGCTGTTTTCATCTGCCTAATCAGATCATCAGCATCTTTACAATCGGCAATCATGAATCGCACCGGCTTGCCGACCAGTTGATTCTGATCGATCAATCCGATCGAGACTTTGGTGCCGCCCAGGTCAATTCCGATTCTCATTCCATCTCCTATTAATAGGTTAAATTCGGACTG
This sequence comes from Fidelibacterota bacterium, assembly GCA_023229045.1. Taxonomy (GTDB): domain Bacteria; phylum Fidelibacterota; class UBA2242; order UBA2242; family UBA2242; genus JAGNGI01. The sequence goes on along the minus strand of JALOAB010000161.1, from coordinate 4,965 downwards.
GTCGAGTACGGTGAGATCCAGCGTTGCCAGTTTATATCCTGCATTTCATTACGGGCAGTGGAATGCACTAGCTCATACGTACCGAATCCGGTTTTATCCACAAAATAAAATTTTACGCCGCCTTCAATTTCATTGTAATACCAGATTTGATATGGCTTAGACTCGAGTGAGCTGGGGAAACGTTCGATTTCAGAGGGTATCCCATACATCAGATAAATCCTTCCAAAGTCCGATTTCCAGCCCGAAGCGCGTTTGGAGGAATACTGTTCGTTGACATATCGGAGACGTTGCTCAAATTCAATCCGCTCTTCGTTAATCGGCGTTTGGGGATTTTTATCGCGATGATTCCAAAAACTCAGGATGATCTGTTTTTTCCCGTTGATGTCTGACTTCTTGAATCGCTTAATTTCGGTTTCTGTAGCGAAATACCTTAAAGGGCCGAAGATTTCATCCAGTTCTTCTTCCGATTTACCTTCCAGCTGGATTGCTTCGATGTCCATGGCAAGCGAGCTCTGCGCGGTCGGGCTTTTTACGATGTAAAAGCGCTTGTCATCCGCAACGGTTTGCTCCGTCGTTTCATCGGTCACAGCCACTTTTAAGTCATATAATCCGCCCGGCAGACTGGCGATATTGAGACTACCGATCTCGACGGCGGATTCGCCGGGTTTCTTTTTTGTACGCCATTCGCCGCGAATTACTTCCTTACCGTTCAGATCGTCGATACTATATTTTACTTTATAATTTGAAGGAGTGCTCGGATCGGTTTTTAGATTATAAATTTCCAAAAAAGAATAGATCACAGCCTGGTTCTCACTGAAGATCGCGCTGGCATTTGGAATGATGTCATAGCCGAAGTATTTACTGAACTTGTTTTCCTGACTGGTTTTAGTAATCTGACTGCTGACCTGAATGTCGCTGAGTTTTAGTCCGGCGGATGAAAAATCGGTTACCTCGATTTTATTATCATAGCGATATTGCTGTTGAGTGTTAATGTCAGCCACGATTACGATCAACTGGTAATTACCGGGTTTGACCTGCAGGGTGGCGATTTCGGGGATTTTCTGATTACTGCTGAGTCTTAGCGTATCAATCACGCGATCGGCTATTTGCCACTCCTGGATGTCGCTGACAGTATCATTTTGAGCCAGCGCCACCCGGATCAGCGCATCCGAATAATATTGATCCTGTTCCGGCACAAACTTAAATAATGTGCGCGGAATCAGCAGATAGACTTCGACCACGCTGACTTCTTCACTGCCCTTGAAAACGGCATAATCGACATCGAATTCCACAGCCAAAGAATTCACAACGAGCAAACACAAAAGCATCAAAATAATTTTTGGGCGCATAGATTACTCCAATTTGACTGAAACGATTTGGGATACACCTTTTTCGGCCATGGTAATTCCATACAGGGCATCGGCAATTGCCATCGTCGATTTATTATGAGTCACGACAATAAACTGCGTATTTTCGGAGAAAGTGCGAATGACGTTGGTGAAGCGGCGAATGTTTTCATCGTCAAGCGGCGCATCGACTTCATCCAGGATACAAAAAGGGCTGGGTTTGACCTGGTAAATGGCGAATAGCAGGGCGATCGCGGTCAGGGCTTTTTCACCGGCGGACAGCATGCGCAATGAACGCATTTTCTTGCCGCCCGGACAAGCCCAGATTTCGATTTCAGCCTCGAGCGGGTCTTCGGAACCAATCAGACGCAGATCGGCTTCGCCTCCGCCGAAGAAAACATCGAAAGTCGATTTAAAATTGGTGCGGATTTTATTGACAATGTCGAGATACTGGTCGCGGGCGATCTGATCGATTTGCTCGATGACCTCCATCAATCCCTTTTCCGAAGACACCAGATCATCGCGCTGGTCTTTCAGAAATTTCCAGCGGGTATATTCCTGTTCGTATTCCTCCTTGACCGCCATATTCACCATCCCGATCTGCTCGAGACTATGTTTTAATCTTTCGACTGTCTGGCGGGCTTGGGTTTCTTCAGTCAGATCGGCCGGTTTTTCTTCCAGCGGTGTTTTGTTGTATTTTTCCCACAGAACGGAGCGGATTTCATTCTGGCTGGCGCTATACTGGGTGTTGCTCAATTCGAGCCGTTTCAATTCATCGCCGGTCTGTTCTTTGGAATGACGCAGATTGAAAATTTCGGCATTTAAAGCATCATTAGCCTGGCGCAGGGCATGATATTTCTGTTGAATTTGGTTGTATTCGGCTTCAACTTTTTTGACTAACGTTACCGATTCGGCGCTGGCTTTTTTATTGGCAGTTAAATTTTCTTCCAGTTTGACTTTTTCTGCTTCTTCAATAGTTAGTTCAGCGCGCGATCGTTCGATTTGTTCGAGGTTGTTTTTCTTATTGCCTTCCAGCGCGGTCTGCTCCTCGGCTAGATTGCGGGCGGTATTTTCGAAACCGATCAACTCCACCCGCAGGTTTTGCAATATCCGGTTGTGTTCATCGAGAGCAAGCCGGATCTGATCGACTTCCGCCTTTTTAGCCGCCAATTGTTGATCCATCTGCGCCAACTGGCTGTCAACGTTGGTTTGCCCGGGCGTTTCCTTTGCCAGGCGCTCCTTAAAACTGGCGATCGCGGTAGTCAGATTGACTTTCTGATTATTGAGAGTTGCGAGGGAGCCGGCGGCTTGCACCTGGCGCGATTCGGTAGCGCGCAGAACATCATTTAGCTTGCGCAGTTCGTTTTCGTTCTCCTGGCGATCGCGGTTCAATTTCGCGCGGGTTTCGGAATGCTGTTGGATTTCGGCTTGCACCGCTTTGAGTTTTTCGACCAGCTCCGACTTCTTTTTGGCGACTGAATGCAATTCTTTTTGATATTCGTCCAGCCGTTCCTGGCGACCGACCAGAATATTGGCGGCGGAGTGTTCGGCGCCGCCTGAAAACCAACCATTGGCGTCGCGGAAACGTCCGCGGTCGGTCACGATCGAATAGGGTTCCAGAGCCGGATCTTTGATAAATTCCTCAAACCGGTCATCGGAACAGCTATAGACATTACCAAAAAGCATCTCTTTCAGATTATCCAACTGCTTGTCCGATTTGACTAATTGCAGAAGTGGTTGCAGGTTATTCCCGACTGGTTTCTGCGGAGTTGTGTGGAATTTTGCATCGAGCGGAATGATCGAAACGCGCCCTTTGCCGAGCGAATTCAACTTCTTCAGCGTTTCAAGAGCGGTCTGGCGATCAGCGGCGATCAGGAGCCGCGAAATATCCTTTATGACAGCTTCAACCGCCAGATAATAATTTGGATCGACGGATATTAAATCCGACAAAGCGCCTTTGATGCCGGGAAACTCGGCGGGATTATCAAGCACAAATTGCAGGCCCGGGGCAAATCCTTCCTTGGAGTGGATGATGGAATCGTAGAACTGAACCTGATTGTTCAATTTGTCGAATGAGGATTCGCACAAACGCAGTTCGTCGCGGATTTGATTTTCACGATCGGTCAAGGTCTGCTGAGTGGCGCTTTCCTGCTGGATGGTTTTCTCAATCTGATCATGGTTACTATTCAGCAGACCGACTTTTTCGCGGAGTTCCGCGACGGCGGTTGCCAGGCTGATTTGGGTTTCGGTCTGGACCGCGATTTGTTCGATCAGGCTTTGCAATTCTTTTTCGCGCTGGCTGATATTTTCGCCCAAACTGCTATACCGCGCCGCTTGCTCCGCCTGCTCGCGAAAGATTTTGAAGCGTTCATCCTGCAGTTCCTGCAATTCGGCGTTATATTTTTTATAATTATTTTCAATCTCCAGCTGAGCTTCGCCGGCCAGTTTAAATGCCTGTCGCTTTTCCTCCAGCGCCCGGGCGTTGACGGTCAGTTCCTGCCCGATGGCAACGCGATGCTGGTCGGCTGATTCCAGGTTTTTGCGGGCGGCTTCGAGGGCGGCTTTCAGACGATTGATATTTAAGGCATTGTTGCGTAATTGTTCGCCGAGCAGAAGTCCGGTCGCCTCCAGCTTAGCCTGATTAGCGCGCAAAGTATCCAGTTCACTGCGTTTGGTTTGGAGTTCGGCTTCAGTGGCGTTTAAAACATTTTGTTGATCCTGCCAGCGGGTTTCCTTGGCGGTCAGCTCGAGGCTGACCTTTTCCAGTAATTTTTGCTTCGTGTCAATATCGCCCAGAATCGGAGCCTGTTTTTCAGCGAGATCGAAAATTTTGCGACTGGCGAGCAGGACTTCGGCATTGATCAATTTCTGGGTCGTTTCCTGATATTTTTCGTAGCGTGTGATTTGCCGTTTCAGGTTTTTGACGTTCTGGTCAACTTCATTGATGATGTCGTTCAGACGCAGAAGATCGTCGCGCGTCGATTCGAGTTTGCGCAGAGCGGCTTTGCGCTGGATGCGGTATTTATTGACGCCGGCGGCTTCCTCGAAAAGGCGCTTGCGCTCTTCCGGTGTTTCGCTCAGAATATCCTCGATCATCTTGAGTTCGATAATCGAATAGGCGTTTGCGCCCATGCCGGTATCGATAAATAGATCGACGATATCTTTCAGGCGGCAGAGATTGCGATTGATGAAATATTCACTCTCGCCGTTGCGGTACAGACGCCGGGAAATTTCTACGTCCGAATAGGCAATCGGCACCTTCCCGCCGACGTCATGAATCGTCAGCGAGACTTCGGTAAAATTCAGCGGTCGGCGAGTGGCTGTGCCGTTAAAGATTACATCGGTAATCCGGTCGGCGCGCAGGACACTCGATTTTTGCTCACCGATGACCCAGCGGATGGCATCGACGATATTGGTCTTGCCGCAACCATTCGGTCCGACGATTGAAGTAATTCCTTTGCCGAAGCGGATTTCGGATTTTTTCAGAAACGACTTGAAGCCGTAAAGCGTGAGATTCGAAATGTACACTGATATTTTATTCCTAACCCGGAGGCCAGTTAAACAAGCGACCGCCCAGTAAATGCAAGTGCAAATGGAAAACTTCCTGACCGCTTTCGCG
>JALOAB010000040.1 GCA_023229045.1 Fidelibacterota bacterium | reverse complement strand
TATAATTATGCTTACTGGCAGAATCTAAAACAGGCTGACCCGCGAAAATACAAGGCTGAGAAAAATTATATCGCCGAAGAAATTGTGAATGTTATTGAAAAAAGATTCGGTCAAATACGCGCCAATCTCGAAGTGATCGATGTCAGTACGCCGGCGACAGTCATCCACTACACCAACAATTGGCGTGGAAGTATGGAAGGGTGGCTGTTGAATAAAAAGACCGGTTTTCAATCGATGCGGAAGATTCTGCCTGGACTGGATAATTTTTTCCAGATTGGGCAATGGGTCGAGCCGGGCGGCGGCGTGCCAACCTCTTTGCTGAGCGGAAGAAACGTCGCCCAGATAATCTGTCACAAGGATGACCGGGAATTTACGGCGACCAGGGCGCAGAGCGCGTAAAGTGTAAAACGTAAAGCGCAATGAAATTCCGATACAGATCATCACGCCTTACGAATTACGATTTCGAAAAAATCACTTCATCAACAAACATTTTTTAACGACTTTCTGGTCGCCGGCTTGCAGGCTGATTAAATACACTCCCGATGGCAGATTCCCACCCGACCAGAGATAATGATAATCGCCGGCCGACTGCCGCCCGGAAAACAATTCTTCCACCAATCGGCCGCTCAGGTCGAAAACACTCAGCCGGACATCGCCGGTCTCGGGAAGGTGATATTTCAGAGTCGTTGAGGAGTTGAAAGGATTGGGATAATTATTCAATATCAGGGCGTATTTTTCCGGTTGACTGGGATGAGGATTAATAATGGAAGTAGGATATTCTGTTCCGTTGACTTTGGCGTAGACTAAACTGCTTTGCTGAGGTGCGAACCAGGCATAATAGGTCTTTACCAAACCGATATATTTAGAATAGGTATAGAATGATGTTGCATCAATTGCTTCGTCCCACATTACTGTTAAAAGATTATCGAAAGCCCCGGCCGGAACTTCAACCAAATCCGAATCGCGGTTAACACAAACCATAATCGGGGTTCCGACACTATCCAATACGATGGTATTAGTATCCGGGAAAGCCAGAGGAAAGAACATGACATCGTTTCCGTTATGATATTTAACCAGATTTCCCAATGAATCGTATCTGACGTAAGAATCGTTAACCGTAAAATATTTTTTACCATCTATTCTGGTCGTGTCCAGGATTTCAACAGTATCGCGGGAAGCGAAAGGATGAATAAAATTGTCGTAGATCCAGATATTCCCAACCTGTAGCGGGAAATAACTCTGATAATATTCCGGCTCCGGTTGCATGACGATATTGAGTTCGAGGGTGCTGTCCGGCCAGATTTGAACCGGGACACTTAAAAATTCATAATCATTATGTCTAAAGGTGAAATACAATTTGCCAGTTGGACATTCGCATTCAAACTGGCCACTTTCGTCGGTGCTAATCGTAATGCTTACGTTAACGAAAGAATATTTGACGGTTACTCCCGGGATAGGGACTCCACTGCTATCGGTGACGATTCCCCGGATTGTACCTTTTGAATTTTCATAGTCGTTGTAGGCGCCGAGCGTGGGCGTGTCATCCAAATAGTATTCGTACTCTGAAGCCTCAATAGCGCCACCGAAAGCAATCGATTCTCCCGAGCGCGGCGCGGCGATAACGCCATTTTCACCGAAAATAAAATCGTTATAGCAATACCATCCATATTCACTGCGAATTCCGATCCAGATGTGATCGCCGTTTGGATTGATATAGAGAGTCGTTTCCATGTCGGTAGATGTTATAACCGGAAAATCTCCCAAATAGTGAAAGGATGTATCCGTTTCAGCCGAATCTGTGGAGGATATTATTACTATTCGATTGTCATTTTCACTGGCCCAGCCTCCCATGACTTCAATTTTCCAGCCGGTCGAGTCAAAATACAATTCAGAGAACAACTGAGGGGCGATCGGATTCGCCAATCCCGTTACCGACCAAACCACAAGTAAAAGAACTATAGCAACTTTTTTCATGGTTCTTCCCTCCATAAAAATTGAATGAAAATTCTTTGTGTCTTTGTGCCATAGTGGTAAAAACATCTTATAACCTACCAACTGAAAATGAGATTCTTCTCCGGGTAAAAGTTCTCAAAATGCAAACGATAAACCTGAATATCGCCAGTCGTATCGATGCGCTCATACGGGAACGATAACTTAGTCAGCGCCTGAGACAGAGGAACCTGGATCGCAAAATCGGCGGATTCCAACGGTTTTTGCCAACTGCGGGTCGAGGTCAGAATATATTCGAATTGCGGCTGACTGACTGGTTGGCGAAAGTAAAACACGATTTCGGTCCGATCCGGATTCTTCAAAGGAACTGTGAAAAAGATGCTTTCATCGCGCCGCTGGAAATTTAGCGATTTGCCATCCGCCAGACCGACATGAATTGAATCCGGAAAAGTCTGCCGGTCATTGACGCGGAACGGATAAACGATCGGTAAACTAATTGCCTTGCCGGTGCGGTTGCTGAAGAAATAACTGCCGGTCATTTCGACGTAATTTGCGTTCACGGTAAAGATCAGATACTCGGCGCTGAAATCAGCCATCTGAGCCTGCAGACCACCCAGCAGAAACAAGACTGCACCCAAACTTTTCAACAGAAATTTTTTACGATAAAAATCCGACAGGTCTGTCATGACTTTTTCCCTTTTCCTGAATAAATATATAGGTAATTTTATTCATTGTCAAATATTGGCAGGAAAATTTTACTGAAATTATAGAATTGATTGATTAAATTACGCGCCGATTGAAGGTATGTGAAATTAACTGAATGAAAAACCTGGAAAGTCAAGTATCTCAATGAATAAACGCACGGCGCTTTTAACCCTCGAGGACGGTCACGTTTTCGAGGGTTTTTCTTTTGGCTGGGAAGGCGCGACTGCCGGTGAAGTGGTTTTCAATACCGGCATGGTCGGCTATCCCGAAAGCCTGACCGATCCTTCCTATTGCGGCCAGATCCTGGTATTGACCTATCCGCTTATCGGCAATTACGGCGTGCCGGAATTTTTACCCGAAAGTCCGGCTTTCGAATCCGACCGCATCCAGATTCGCGGCCTGGTAGTCGCCGATTATTCGACCGAAAGCGAACACTGGAATCGTAAGCAGTCGCTGGCGGAATGGCTGAAAGCATTCCAAATACCGGCGATTACCGGTATCGATACCCGGACTCTTACCCAGATTTTGCGGGAAGAAGGTACGATGCTGGGGAAAATCACTTTCGATACAGATATCGATTACTTCGATCCCAATCACCAGCATGTGGTGGCGAAGGTGAGTTGCACCGAACCGCGCCTTTATGGAAAAGGCGCCAAACGGATTGCCTTTCTCGATTGTGGTTGTAAACGCAGTATCATTAGACATTTATCTCAATGTAATATCGAAATAATGCGTTTACCCTGGAACGCCGATTTGTCACAACATGACTTCAGCGGGCTGGTAATTTCCAACGGACCAGGCGATCCGCAAATGTGCACGACTACCATCGAATCCGCCCGCTATGCCATTAAAAATAACATTCCGACTCTGGGCATTTGCCTGGGCAACCAAATCCTGGCATTAGCGGCGGGCGCCAAGACCTATAAGTTAAAATTCGGTCATCGTGGCTTGAATCAGCCGGTCAAAAATCATGAAAACGAACGTTGTTACATCACTTCCCAGAATCATGGATTTGCGGTCGATGACAGCAATTTACCGAAAGAGTTTCAGATCTGGTTCAGCAACCTTAACGATCATACCAATGAGGGACTGAAGCATAAATCCGGGAGATTTATGGGTGTCCAATTTCACCCGGAAGTATCACCGGGTCCGATGGATACAACGTTTATCTTCGACCATTTTCTGGAACTTTTGTAATATTGAACCGCAGAGGTCATGGAGTACACGGAGAAATGTTATATAAATAGTAAACGTAAATACAGAATGGTAGTAGTGCATTACATGGACATAAACGCGAGATCAAGCCAGCCTAACGGACGAAAAATATTAACTAAAATTATAATAAATAAATTCTCTATGTTCTCTGAGTGCTCTGTGGTGAAAGGAAACAATGATTAAGAAAGTTCTCATCCTCGGCAGTGCCGCCCTAAAAATTGGTGAAGCCGGCGAATTCGATTACTCCGGTAGTCAGGCGATTAAAGCCCTGAAAGAAGAGGGCATATCCACAATTCTGGTCAATCCTAATATCGCCACCATCCAGACTTCCGAAAACCTGGCCGATGAAATTTACTTTCTGCCGGTCAATGCCGAGTTTGTCGAAAAGGTAATTCAGAAAACTCGCCCCGATGGTATCCTGCTGAGTTTCGGCGGGCAAACCGCGCTCAATACCGGTCTGGAACTCCAACGCCGCGGAATTCTTGAGAAATACAAGGTCGCCGTACTCGGCACTCCGATCCAGGCTATTATCAACACCGAGGATCGCCAATTTTTCATTACGCGTCTGAGTGAAATCAGCATCAAAACCGCTCGCAGTCAAATTGCCACTACGTTTGATGAAGCTCTGAATGTTATCGCGAATTTTGAATTTCCGGTGATTATCCGGATTGCCTACGCACTTGGCGGATTGGGTTCGGGCGTTTGTCGCAATTTGGAGGAATTTCGCGAGAAAGCCGAAAAAGCCCTGAATTATGCTCCCCAGATTCTGATCGAGGAATACCTGGAAGGGTGGAAAGAGATCGAATACGAAGTCATGTGCGATCGTTTTAATAATTGTATCACGATCTGCAATATGGAAAATGTCGACCCGATGGGTATTCATACCGGCGAGAGTATCGTCGTGGCGCCTTGTCAAACTCTTTCCAATCGGGAATGTCAGACCTTGCGCTCGATTGCCATAAAGGTCATTCGCCATCTGGGAATTGTCGGCGAATGTAACATCCAGTTTGCCCTGGATCCCTATTCCGAGGATTACCGGGTTATCGAAGTTAATGCCCGTCTGTCGCGCAGTTCAGCCCTGGCTTCCAAGGCCACCGGCTATCCGATCGCCTTCGTGGCCGCCAAGTTAGCGCTGGGGCATGGTCTTCATCAACTTCCCAATAAAGTCACCCGCGTCACAACCGCTTTTTTCGAACCGGCTCTGGATTACGTCGTCGTCAAGATTCCACGTTGGGATTTGAAAAAATTCCGGAAAGTCAGTCATCAGATCGGCTCCGGGATGAAATCAGTTGGCGAAGTCATGGCTATCGGGCGCACCTTTGAAGAAGCTCTTCAAAAAGGTCTGCGTATGCTCGAAACCGGCGCCAACGGCATTGTTGGCAATATCGGTTTCAAATCCGAGAATCTGGAGCGTGATCTGCACGAACCGACCGATGAGCGCATCTTTGCCATTGCTTTCGCCCTAGAGCAGGGATTTTCGGTGGAGAAAATCGCCGCATTGACGAACATTAATCCCTGGTTTATTCATAAAATCAAGAATATTGTCGAGATGAATTTACGTCTGAATAATTTTCAGGAGAAAACCCTGGCTTTGGATATTCTACTGGCGGCTAAGAAAATCGGCTTTTCCGATAAACAGGTTGCCATCGCGATCAGCCGTTCCGAAGACGAGGTGCGCCAGTTGCGGATTAAGGCCAATATCAAGCCTTATATCCGGCAGATCGATACACTGGCGGCCGAATTTCCAGCCTATACCAATTATCTTTACCTGACTTACAATGCCATCCGTGATGACATTAACCTGGCCGACCACAACGCTGTCATCGTCCTTGGTTCGGGTGCGTATCGCATCGGCAGTTCGGTCGAGTTCGACTGGAGTTGTGTCAATTGCGGACAGACTCTGCGCCGGCTCGGATATAATACCATAATGCTGAATTACAACCCGGAAACGGTCAGCACCGATTATGATGAATCCGACTTTCTGATCTTCGATGAGATTAGCTTTGAAAATGTTGTGGAAATATATAACAAGTTCCGCGCCCTGGGTGTGATCGTTTCAATGGGCGGCCAGATTCCCAATAACCTTGCGTTAAAACTGCACCAGGCTGATATCCGGGTTCTGGGAACTTCGCCGGAAAGTATCGATCGGGCTGAAAACCGCCGCAAATTTTCAGATCTGTTGGATAAACTGAATATTGACCAGCCGATCTGGAAGGAAATCACCTCAATCGACCTGGCCAGGGAATTTGCACGGGAACATGATTATCCGGTATTGATCCGACCCTCGTATGTGCTGAGCGGCGCGGCGATGGCGGTGGCTTCCAACGACGAAGAACTTGTGCAGTACCTGCAACGCGCCGTAACGATTTCACCGGAATATCCGACCGTCATCAGTAAATTTCTCGAGAACGCCAAGGAAATTGAATACGACGCCGTCGCGCGCAATGGCGAGATCGTCATTTATGCCATTTCGGAACACGTTGAAAATGCGGGAGTACACTCCGGCGACGCTACTCTGGTTATACCACCCCAACGCACTTATCTGGAAACTGTCCGCCGGATTCGAATTATCGCGAGTAAGATCGCACGTAAGCTCAATATCAACGGTCCGTTCAATATCCAATTCATCGCCAAACAGAATGAAGTCAAGGTGATCGAATGCAATCTGCGCGCCTCACGCAGTTTTCCGTTCGTCTCGAAAGTCATCAAACGTAATTTCATCGACCTTGCGACGCAGGTCATCATGCGGGTGCCGGTTACACCAACGCCCTTTTCGACTTTTGAATTGAATCACGTCGGCGTCAAAGCCCCGCAGTTTTCGTTTACGCGTTTGCAGGGCGCCGATCCAACTCTGGGAGTCGAAATGGCTTCGACCGGTGAGGTCGCCTGTTTGGGCGATGATTTCGATGAAGCCTTTCTGAAAGCCCTTATCTCAGTCGGTTATCGTTTTCCGGTGCGCTCCGCCCTGATTTCCTCCGGCCCGATCGAATCCAAAGCCGAATTACTTGAATCGGTCAGAGCTCTGCACAAAATGAACGTTCGGCTCTATGCCACCGGCGGTACGGCTAAATTCCTGGAAGCTAATAATGTTCCGGTCGAGACACTTTTCTGGCCGCTCGAAAAAAAGGAACCTAATGTCCTCACCTATATTAAAAATGGCCAAATCGATCTGGTGATCAATATCCCGAAAAGCTATCAGGAACGCGAACTGACCAACGGCTATCTGATCCGCCGCACGGCGGCCGATTTCAATGTAATGCTGATCACCAATCGCCAGATTGCGATGCGCTTCGTCGAGGCTCTTGGACGGATCAAAATGGAAGATCTGAAAATCAGAGGCTGGGGCGAATACTGACAGGTTGGAAATATGCCCGAGCTCCCGGAAGTCCAAACTGTCATCAACGACCTGATCGCTGAAAATCTGATAGGACAGAACATTCTTGGTGTCGAAATCCGCTGGCCGAAAATAGTAGTCGTGCCGACTGCGGAAAAATTCCGGGAATTAATTAAAAACCGCCAAATCACTCACCTCTCGCGGCGCGGCAAATTTATCCAAATTGAACTAAAACCTAAAAAATTCCTGTTCGTGCACCTGCGCATGTCCGGGCGTTTATTCTTGTCTGTCGCCGATCTTCCCGTTAGCAAGCATGAATATATTATCCTCTCGCTCAGCGATGGTCGCCAGTTGCGTTATCATGATACACGCAAGTTTGGGCGCTTCTGGTTGGTAGGGCAACCTGAAGAGGTGATCGGTCGCCTGGGGATTGAACCGCTGAGCGCCGAATTTACGCTTGATGCTCTGACCCAAAAAATACGCAATCATCATCGCCAGCTCAAGCCGCTTCTGCTCGATCAAACAGTGATCGCCGGACTGGGTAATATCTACGTTGACGAGGCTCTTTGGAAGGCGCGCTTACATCCTCAGCGGTTAGCCGATTCGCTGAAAAAGCAAGAGATTTTGGCTTTACATGAGGCGATTCCGCAGGTTTTACGCCAGGGCTTGGACAATCAGGGCACGTCGCTGGGTAACGGCAAGGCTAATTTTAGATCGACCAATCAAAAGCCGGGTCGTAACCAGGAAGCGCTAAAAGTCTTTCGGCGTACCGGTCAGCATTGTTCGCGTTGTGGGGCAAAAATTACCCGCATTATCGTCGGGCAAAGAAGCACGCATCTTTGTCCGCATTGCCAACCAATTAAATCATAACGGAAAAAGTTCCACCCTTGATTCCGCAAATACTTCTATTTATCGCAACGCAGAAACCTTGTGGCAAGTATTTAAAAGTCCTACCTTTGATTCCGCGAAAATTTCATTAAATTTTCCGGCGTGGAAAATTCGATAGTAATTAACGTAATGGGCTAAATTGATTAAGACATACTTAAGAGTTTTTCAGATTGTTGTAGTTGTGCTGATAGGAGCTTTAGCAATCAGTACTCTGCTTGTGCCGGAGGATAGTGCGCTAATTCCGATTCTGCGGGTGTTGAGCCCGGATCGCTTTTATGCTTCTCCTCTTAATATAGCCCTGTGGCTGACATTATGTTTAGTAATGTTATTGGCAATCTTTTTAAAAGGGATGCCCGGCTTTGCCCAAAAATGCTTGCACTTCCTGCTGGTTATGATTTTTCTGTTGATTATCTATGACAAGACCGTCAATCAACGTTTTTATATTTCAATCAGGGAAGAACAGGAAGTTAATTTTACCAGTTTTCTCGAGAAGCCGGGTGCCGCGTACGACATTCCAATTAGGTTGTTGAAATTCGATATTCAATTCCATTCCGGTACTAACGCTCCGGCGGCATTCACCAGCCAGCTGTTGATCAACCAAACTGACACGGCGCTCCTGGCTGTCAACCAACCTCTGGATATTGGGCGTTATCGCCTGTACCAGAACGCTTATGATCGGGATTATTTTGTTAAGGCGATCAGCAATCAGGATACACTGATTACCCAATTCAATATGCCTTTTAATCTAAACCAGTGGGAAATTGTACTGCGCGAATTTAATGTTACCACCGGGAATTTTCTGGTTGAAGTTGATAAAGCCGAGTATCAGGTTGCGCCGGATGAAATCAGTAATCTGTCAGGTCTTAAAATTAAGTTCGACAGACCAAGTCCGAGATACACCTCGATAATCGAGGTGGTCGAAGTGACCGGCGTAAATATTCTGGCAATATTAGGTTTAATGTATCTGTTGGTACTGGCTTATCTTTTAGGATGGAAACAGTCTAATGTACAATAAGAAAGAACTGTAGTGGAGCAAGCGCTTTTACTTTTAACATTAATAATTTACCTGGCGGCTTTTGTCAGTTTAATAACCAGAGTAAGAGATAGGATTTGCCATGGTTTGATCTGGTTGGCGATTTTGTCGCATCTGTCAGCGCTGGCATTTCGTTCGATAGTAGCCGGCCATCCACCGTTCACTAATCTGTATGAGACCATCCTCTTGCTATCCTTCCTGCTGGCTTTGCGATTGGTACTCTGGCGTCGCCAAATCGAACGTCGATATAGTTGGATAATTCTACTTACAATCATGGGATTGATCGGAGCGGCTTTGGGAATGCCATCTTCTTATAAGACAATTCGTCCGCTTATGCCTGCTCTGAATAGTATTTGGATGTACCTGCATGTGCCTGCCTATTTTTTCGGATATATGGCGCTTGTATTGGCGTTTATTTATGCCCTGATTTTCCTTTTACGGGGAAAGAATGAGAGTTCCAGCGAGACGCTAAATTTAATAAGACGATTGGATAATGAAGTCAGGATTGCCTTCCTGTTTCTAAATATCGGATTGGTTACCGGCGCAATCTGGGCTTATCACAGCTGGGGCAATTACTGGGCCTGGGATGTGAAAGAGGTCTGGGCGCTGATTAATATTCTGACACTGGCGCTGTACTTTCACCTATTGAAACCCAAAGGAATTAAGAAGGTTTTCATTGTAATCCTGACTTTTCTAACGGTTGTTTTTACTTATCTCGGAGTCAGTTTTTTATTAAGAGGGATTCATAGTTATCTATGAAAGGTGCCATTACCCTATTTAAGACGGCACGCTGAATATTTTGGTGCTAATTTTTGATATTTGACTAAGCCAGAATTCTTGCGAGATAGCCTGAATAAGGCTAAATTGCGTTCGATTAGTTTATTGACTTAGAAAATTTGGGGAGAGATGATGAATCGCAACCAATTTGAAAATATATTGGATTTTGCTATTGAACGTGAATGGGAAGCCGTGCGTTTCTATCACCGAATGTTGCATGATGCTCCGACAATCGCCCTGATGGAGGCTATTCGCGAGATCGAATTGATGGAACGCCAACATGTTGAAATCCTGGAGCAATTTCGTAAAACCGGATTAACCGCAAAGACAATTCCGGAGGTGGAGAATCTGCAGATTGGTGAATATCTTGTGCCGTCAGCCGAGAATCAAAATTACCGCGAAATGTTGGTGACTGCCATGCAACGCGAAGATCTTTCGTATAAGTTATACAAGACGCTGGCGGAAGGCAGTCGCGACCGGAGTGTGGCGAATTTATTCGAAAAGCTAGCCGTGGAAGAGATCAAACATAAAAATTACTTTGAGAGATTATACGATACCGAAGTGCTACGGGAAAACTGATTTTACTGAAAGTGTCAAATATACAATTCACAAAGTTCAGTAACTCTTGTAGAGATAAAACACTGTGATACTGACTTTGCTTATCCCACTCAGCGTTTTTATGACAATAAAATTGAAGGTAAGCAAGCTAACTGATCGTAGTCCAGAATCGCTATGGGAAATTACTCGATGAATTTATATAAGAGCTGTGGGATATTTTTATAAGGAGCAATTATGGCAACCCATCTTGTTGAAGTCAAAACCCCGAAACAATTGAAACAGTTTATCCGTTTTCCGCTGAAGTTATACCGGGGCAATCCGTATTATGTGCCCCTGCTTAATTTCGACGAAAGCAATACACTCAACCCCAAGAAAAATCCGGCGTTTGAATTCTGTGAAGCGCGCTACTGGCTGGCCTATAAAAATGGGAAAGTGGCCGGTCGGATTGCCGCAATCTTTAACAAACGCTATGCAGAACTCTATAATAAGAAATACATCCGATTCGGTTGGGTGGATTTTAGCGATGATGAAGAGGTCGCCGCGGCGTTGTTTGGCGCCATAGAGAGCTGGGCGAAGGAACTGGGCGCAGAAGCAATTCATGGTCCATTAGGTTTCACTGACCTTGACCGTGAAGGAATGCTGATCGAGGGTTTTGAAGAAATCGGCACTCTGGCCAGTATATATAATTATCCGTATTATCCTAAATATCTGGAAAAGTTCGGTTATCAAAAAGATGTCGATTGGATAGAATATCAAATCACCGCTCCGAATGTTTTGCCATCTAAAGTGGGTGATATTTCACGCATCGTCAAGCAACGTCTTGGTCTGCATACTCTGCAAATTAAGAAAACCAGGGAAGTCTTACCCTATGCCCATCAGTTGTTTGAGGTGTATAATTCGACTTATAATGTGCTGTATGGTTTTGTGGCGCTTACTGAAAAGCAGATCAATGCTTATATCAAACAATATATTCCCTTCATGAATCCTGATCATATCGCCATTGTGCTGGATAAGAACGATCGTATGGTTGGCTTCGGGCTGACCATGCCGTCGCTGGCCAAGGCCTTGCAGAAAGCCAGAGGGCGCTTGTTTCCGTTTGGTTTTCTGCACCTGCTCAGGGCGTTAAAACATTCCAAGGTCGCGGAATTGTTGATAATCGGTGTTTTACCGGAATATCAGGGGCTGGGCGTCCCGGCTCTGATGATTGCCGAGATTGCTCAGAAATTTGCCAGCAAAGGTATCATAATGGCGGAATCCAATCCCGAGCTGGAAACCAACAGCAGAGTCCAGGCGCAATGGAAATTCTTCGATCTGCGTCAACATAAACGGCGGCGCTGTTTTATAAAACATATATAAGTTTCTGAAAAGTGGCATTAGTTGGATACCAAGGAATACCTGAGTAAATTCGCGCGCTTTTATTCAAATTAAATCCACCTGAATTAATATGACTGCCAGCGCGCCGCAATCTAATAACCATATTTTAGCCGATAACCGAATCGGACATCTCCTTTTCAAACTTTCGATGCCGGCTACGATTGGGATGCTCGTACAGGCTTTGTATAATGTAGTTGATACGATTTTCGTCGGCCAGGGAGTGGGCACCGTTGCGATCGCCAGTTTGACGATTGTTTTTCCGATTCAGATGATTGTAATGGCGGTGTCGCTGATGATCGGCATGGGAGCCGCTTCGATTATCTCACGGGCGCTGGGCGCCGGTGAATTGGATCGGGCTAATAACACTCTGGGAAATGTTATCCTGATAGTGGTTGGATTGGGAATTTCGGTCGCCGTTCTGGCTAATCTATTTATCAATCCAATACTGGTGATTTTCGGGGCTTCGCCGACGATTCTGCCTTATGCCCGCGATTATGCCCGGATTATTCTGTCCGCTTCGATTCTTTTCAGCTTTGCCATGTCGACTAACTCGGTTATTCGGGCTGAAGGACGGGCGACTATTGCGATGACGACGATGTTGATTTCGGCTATTTTAAACCTCATTCTGGATCCGATTTTTATTTTCACGTTTCGCTTGGGTATCAAAGGAGCCGCCTGGGCGACCGTCATATCTCAGGCTACTACCGTCGTTTACCTGATAATTTATTTTTTCACCGGAAAAAGTACCTTAAAAATCACAAAATCAAGTTTTCGGTTGAACACAAAACTGATTTATGAGATGATGGCTGTTGGTTCTTCGGCTTTCGTACGTCAGGTATCCGGCAGTTTCATTGCGGTAATAGTCAATCACACCTTGAAAGCATACGGTGGTGATATTTCCATCGCCGTCTATGGTATTGTCAACCGCACTTTATCGTTCGTGATGATGCCTTTATTAGGCATATCGCATGGAGTTCAGCCGATTGTCGGATATAACTATGGTGCCCGCCAGTTTAAAAAGGCGCGTCGGGCTTTGCGGCTGGGGGTACGATGGACCACCATGATTTCACTGACCGGTTTTTTGATATTGATATTATTTCCGGATAAAGCCGTAGGTCT
>JALOAB010000089.1 GCA_023229045.1 Fidelibacterota bacterium | reverse complement strand
CTAAAGTCAAAACGCTGAGCGGATTGCTGCCGATTTGTTCATCCTGTAAAAAAATCCGCGACGATAACGGCTACTGGAATGAAGTCGAAACTTACATTCATAAATATTCGGAAGTCGAATTTAGTCATGGAATTTGCCCCGAATGTATGCGCAAGCTCTATCCGGAGCAATACGACCGGTTGGTTAAACAAGGCAAAATAACCGATACTTCCGCTAAAAAGAAGTGATTAATACCGTAAATAATCCAGATTGATCAGCTCTCTTCGGCCATTCGCTTATATTTCTGATAGCGTTCGGCCACATCTTCCGCCAGGGCTTGCCGCAGTCGTTCGGACTCGCCGGGGAAGGATTTCTTGAGCGTGGCGTAGCGCACTTCACCATCCAGAAATTCCATCAGTTTGCCGTTAGGTTCCTTATTTTCGAGCTGAAAGGGATTTTTACCTTCGGCTTTCAACAACGGATTATAGCGATAGAGCGGCCAGTAACCGCATTCAACGGCTTGCTTGGACTCTTCCTGAGATAGCATCCCTTTGTAGATACCATGATTGATACACGGGCAATAGGCTACTATCAGGGATGGACCCGGATATTTCTCGGCTTCCAGGGCGGACTTCAGAAACTGGTTCTGGCTGGCGCCCATCGCGACTGAGGCGACATAGACGTTTTTGTAATTAATCGCCATCATCCCGAGATCCTTCTTAGCGGTTTTCTTGCCGGAATAGGCGAATTTGGCCACCGAACCGGTGGGAGTCGCCTTGGACGATTGTCCGCCGGTATTGGAATATACTTCGGTATCGAGTACCAGAATATTCACATCGTAACCCATCGCGATCACGTGATCGAGACCGCCATAGCCGATGTCATAAGCCCAGCCGTCACCGCCGACGATCCAGATCGATTTCTTTGTAAGCATATTGCGGCTCTTCCAGATCTCGGTCAAGAGTTCGTCGCCTTCCCATTTGTCTTCCAGCGCCGTTTTGATGCGATCGCCCGCCTCACGGGAGAGATCGGCGTCGTCTTTGCCGGATAGCCAGGCGTTGAAGGCTTCAAGCAGTTCACCTTTGGCATTTTTAGCCGCTTCGCTGATTTTTTCGGCTAATTGTTCACGACGGTGGATTGTAGCCAGAGCCATTCCGAAACCATATTCGGCATTATCTTCGAAAAGTGAATTGGCCCAGGCCGGTCCGTGCCCTTTTTCATTGACAGAATAGGGGCAAACCACACTGCCACCGTAAATCGACGAACAACCCGTGGCGTTGGCAACGATCATCCGGTCGCCGAACAACTGGGTGATGACTTTAAGATAAGGCGTTTCGCCACAACCGCCACAGGCGCCGGAAAATTCAAACAGCGGTCGCTGGAACTGACTGCCTTTGATAGTGTCCTTACGCATCGCATCGGCTTTAACCGGGATGGTCTCGAAATATTCCCAGTTCTCTTTCTGACCCAACTGCGATTCGAACGGCTTCATAACCAGCGCCTTTTGATCCTTGCGTCCCGGGCAAACGTCAGCGCAGTTGCCGCAACCGGTACAATCCAGCACGGAAACCTGCATCCGGTATTCGTAATTTTCCAGACCCTTGCCGATGGCTTTAATCGTCTCAAAAGTTATAGGCGCCTTAGCCTTCTCTTCCGGCGTCACCAGCACCGGCCGAATCACGGCATGCGGACAGACAAAGGCGCACTGATTACACTGGATGCAATTTTCTTTGTCCCATTCCGGGACTTCGATGGCTATACCGCGTTTCTCATATTGAGTCGTGGCGGTTGGGAAAATACCGCCGGGAGTAAATACTCCGCTCGGCAGATTGTCGCCGTTATAGGCATTGATCGGTTGCAATACATCCTTGACAAAATCCGGCACCGGATTGGCAGTAGTCGCGGTATCCTTGGCATCCGCCCAGTTGGCTGGATATTTTACTTCATGAATGGCGTTGATGGCGGCGTCCACTGCCTTCCAGTTCATTTGCACAATCTTCTCGCCCTTGGCGCCATAGGTTTTCTTAATCGCATTCTTAAGATGCTGAATGGCTTCTTCAAAAGGCAATACTTTGGAAAGCGCAAAGAAAGCCGTTTGCATGACCATGTTGATGCGTCCGCTCAGACCGACTTCAGCGGCGATCTTATTGGCGTCCACCGTATAGAAACGCGCTTTTTTAGTCGCAATGGCGCGCTTCAACGCGGCTGGCAGATTCTTATCGAGTTCGCCATCACTCCAAAGAGTGTTTAATATAAAAATGCCATTCGGTTTGAGATTGACAAGCATATCATAATTATTGACATAGCTCTGTTTGTGACAGCCGATATAATCGGCCTGGCTAATGCGGTAGGGAGCGCAGATCTCTTTTGGTCCGAAACGTAGATAGCTGACGGTCAGACCGCCGGATTTCTTCGAATCATAGGCAAAATATCCCTGTGCGTACAAATCGGTGTTATCGCCGATGATCTTGATGGCGTCCTTGTTGGCACCGACCGTACCATCCGAACCGAAGCCCCAGAAAATACCCTGCACGGTGCCAGCCGGAACGGTATCGATTTCATCCACAACGGGTAGCGACCGGAAAGTGACATTGTCCTCGATGCCGACTGTAAAGCCATTCTTCGGTTCGGGCAATTTCAAATTATCGAAAACGGCCTTCGCCATGGAAGGGTTGAACTCCTTCTGCCCGAGGCCATAGCGTCCGCCGACGACTAGGCGATTGTCTTTCATTTGTTGCAGGACCGCACAGACGTCGGTATACAGCGGTTCGCCGAACGCGCCGGACTCTTTGGTACGATCCAGCACAGCGATGCGCTTGACGCTCCTGGGCAGGGCGGCCATGAAATGTTTAGCCGAGAACGGACGGTACAGGCGCACTTTCAGCACGCCGACCTTCTCGCCTTTGGCATTCAGATAGTCGGCGACGCCCTGGGTGGTTTCGGCGCCGGAACCCATAATAATTACAACTCGGTCGGCGTTAGGATCACCGACGTAGTCGAATAGATTATATTTGCGTCCGATGACTTTGCCGACCTTCTGCATCATTTCTTCAATGATACCCGGAACGGCGTCGTAGTATTTATTGGCTAATTCGGCGACCTGGAAGAAAATGTCCGGGTTTTGCGCCGTGCCGCGCAGTTGTGGATGTTCCGGATTCAGACAGCGGGCGCGGAATTTTTCAATATCGGCCATATTGACTAACGATTTGACTGTATCGTAGTCAATGACTTCGATCTTCTGCACCTCGTGACTGGTGCGGAATCCATCGAAGAAACTGACAAACGGCAGACTGGCTTTCAGCGCGGCTAAGTGCGTAACCAAAGACAGATCCATGACTTCCTGCACCGAACCGGAGGCCATCAAACCGAAACCGGTTGTCCGCACAGCCATGACGTCCGAATGGTCGCCATAGATCGAAAGCGCCTGTCCGGCCACGGCGCGGGCCGAAACGTGAAAAACAGCCGGCATCAGTTCGCCGGCGATTTTGAACATATTGGGAACCATCAACAGAAGGCCTTGCGACGCGGTGAAGGTCGTCGTCAGCGCGCCGGCTGAGAGACTGCCGTGCACTGCTCCGGAAGCACCGGCTTCGCTCTGCATCTCAACCACTCTCAACGGTTGCCCGAAGATGTTCTTGCGCCCCTGGGCTGACCATTCATCGGCCAGTTCACCCATCACCGAAGAGGGTGTGATCGGGTAAATCGCGGCTACTTCACTTAAAGCATAAGCTATATGCGTGGCGGCGGTATTACCGTCCATCGTCTTCATTGTCTTAGCCATGGTAATTCTCCAATTTTATTTAATGTTTATATAATTATTGCCAGTAATATGATCTTGAATATGTAAACGAATTACTTTCAAATCGCAACGAAGTTACGACCGAAACAGCCAGAAAAGCAACCGCTATCTGGTGTAATACACCGCGAATGAACACCAATAATATTCCAGACAAGATTGACAAGATTATTTCTGACCGGATAAAACTACCAGGCCGTCATTCTGAACGAAGCCCGCAATCCGACACCTCGGGTCGGACCAAGTGAAGAATCGTCCTGGCTTGCTGTGAAAACCGACGCAATTTTTAGCATGTCATTTCTCACCCCGATTTCATTGGGGATTCTAAATGACATGTTCGGATTAATTCCAGCTTTGTAAGATCAGCAGAGACACGGCAAGCCGTGTCTCTCTCAGAGTATCTTTCACTTATTCATTGTTACTCCCTTCCGAAACGCAAAAAGGGTAATCGTGCGATTACCCTTTTGCGGTGTCCTCATAGAGAGGAGGGAGGAGGGAAATGTGCTTATTTATCGCTGGTCATGATAAAATACGGTTTATTCTCAAAACTCTTATACTTAGGACGCAGGCGATCGGTTTCATAAAATTTTTCGACGTTTACGACTTTCTTGGTGCTGGTAACCACTTCCAGATTGGTGTGACCGTAGATGCCATTTCGCAGGTTGACCAGCAGACCGGATCTGCCTTTGAGGATCAGTTCGAAAGCGATATTGCCGTAAGCCATCGGCACGATCGAATCGAAGGCGTCCGGATCGCCGCATCGGACCAGATAACCGAGTTTCTGACTGATAACGTTGATTTTGCGTCCATCATTATACTTACCGGACAATTCTTTCAATCGGCTGGAAACTGCATCACCGATCCCGCCGAGTTTCTTATGACCGTAGGCGTCGGTTTCATTACTCTGGAACATCATCTGGGATTGTTCCTGCATCATGGCGCCTTCCGAAACCAGAACGACTGAATAATGACTGGGATTGGTGAAACGATCCTGAACCAGCAATTCGGCCAGGCGTTCCATACTGAATTTATATTCGGGAATGACACAACGATTGGCGGCTCCGGCTAATGTCGGTAGCAGAGCTGAGAACCCGGCATAGCGGCCGAAGACCTCGATAACCAGGAAGCGCTCGTGCGAGCCAGCCGAAGTGCGCAGACTATGCGTCAATTCCAGAGTACGGGTCACACAGGTGCTGAAACCAATGCAATAATCGGTGCCGGGAACATCATTGTCCATGGTTTTTGGAATACCCACCACTTTGAAGCCGGCTTTATGCAAAGTCACGCCATAACTCAGAGTGTCATCGCCGCCGATCGGGATCAGATAATCAATTCCCAGAAATTCCAGGTTCTTTAGCACTTCCGGAGTCAGATCATTGGCTTCCGCCGTATATTTATCCTTAAGGTGATCCGGAACTGTATCCAGCTTGACATGACTCGGGCGGGTTCTGGAAGAATGCAAAAAAGTGCCGCCCGTGCGACCGATCCTGTTGACAATTTCCGGCGTCAATGGTACAAAATTCTGGCTATTGTCAGCCTCTTTATCGCGGATAATATTGATTAAACCCGCCCAACCGCGACGAATGCCAATAACCTCAAATCCTTCTTTCAATGCCCTTAAAGTTACCCCGCGGATTGCCGGATTAAGCCCCGGAACGTCACCACCGCCAGTCAGTATTCCAATTCTCTTTTTCAATTAAAACTCCTTTAATTTTATCCCCAAAAAAACGCATTAATATTAATTAAAAATCCGCAGAAATTCAATCGCCTCCTTCAAAATTTTCAGAAAAATTAACGGCTATTCTTTAATCTTCGACGTCTTTTTAAAATGGATAAATCCGATCAATCGCCAGAATATCCAGAGAATCACTCCATAGAGCAACAAAAGAAGTAGAGTGATCCAGTAACCCTTGAGACTGTTATTGAAAAAATTCATTGGAACATTCAATAAAACCAATAACGGCATGCCCAGGAAAAGCGCTATACCGCTGGAATAGACCAGGTCTTCGGCTACCGGCGTCTTGAATTCCGGATCCATCACCCGGATCATTACCAGGCCGGAGTTTAGCGTTCCGGTCATTTCCGCAAAAACGGCCGCAAAGCGTTCAAAATGATAATCATCAAAGGCCCGATAACAGACATATTTCAGCATGTAATACGTCGCAATCCCGCCCAGAATCGCCATGATCAGGATCGGCGCCCAGTACATCCAGACTACTTTCAGGCTGATACCGCAAATCGAGCCGACTATCAGATAATCGACGAAAAGTCCGGCGGTGCGGGTCATCAGACCTTTATCGATCAGGTAACTTTTTTTGGTTTTATCGAGCACCTTTCGCATTACCAGAGCGACAATCAGCGCAATTACAAAATGAAAAGCCCAGACCGTCGAGACAAATCCAGCGCCTCCGATACTTAATAATAGAAACTCAACCCCTTTGGCGACCCAGAATGAAATCAGATAAACGACCCCGATCACGCCGACCTGGAAAGCCAGCGGCTCGATCGCTTCCATGGACAGAGTTAAAAAACCAGCTACCGGCTTTTCACCGTTCTTAATCACGCCGGTACGCATATCACTGGTGATTGAATCCAGACCCTCGATGAGCGCTGTCTCGCCGCGCCGGATGCCCTTATTGACAATTACCATGCCTGCAAAGTAGGCTATTAAATATCCGACGGCGGCAATTGTCAGACCCGCCATACCGCCGCCCTCAAAACCGAATTTTTCCCAGCCGGTGCCAATCGTGAAAGCCTGTCCCGGACCCATGCCGAAACCCATCGGCAGGAGCAAGCCCAATCCGGCAAAAAGATCCGGTCGGATGGTGTAGATGAAAATGAAACAGACCAGGACGCCGATAATTCCTTGAATAATATAGCTGGTCAGCATGCTGATACTGAAACTCAACGGCCCTTTGCCCCAGGAAGTTTTCTCACCCCGCAGACCAATCGCGACGAATGTCAAAGCCAGCAGGTGATAAACATAAAGCCCCATTCTTTCTCCCGAAATCGGAATCCAGCCTAACACCTGAGTTCCGAGAATCAAGCCAATAAAACCGGCAATCAGGTTATTGGGCACTAAATATTTCTGGAAGAAAAGACCATAGCGGCGAAAGACGGTTCCGGCGACTAGAAACACACTCATAAACGAAAGATCCAGCACCATGTCCTTAAAACTCAACGTGAAATTCCACAGATTCATACCTTCCCCTTTTTCTTTATGAGATTAAAAATAATATTCACCCTTTTGGCGATATTTCAAATTGATCAAGATCTGCCCATCCGGTTTAATGCGGTTGAATGTAATTAATTAACCGCAACATAAAAGCAGGCTTTGGGTGACGCGATTTTGCCCTGCTTCTTCAGTTTGGTAATGATTTTGACAACCTGGTCTTTTGGAATGCCGCTCATTTCGGCAATTTCGCCGGCTTTGACTGGTTTTCCGGCTTTCTGCATCGTCGATAATATTGTCATTTCCATATCAGACATTCTCTTCCTCTCTCAATCATCACTGCTTAATTTTTCAGCCTCGCTCTTCTGGCGATTAGGCTGATCCAGCTCCTCCGGATGCTGTAAGCGCCGGATCGTGCCGCTCGCTAAAACACCTCCCTGATAACCATCCATAATGCGATGATCGAAAGTCCCACCTACCGGCAGAATATCGCGGATCTGGATTTCATTATCGATCACGACTGGTTTCTTGGTCAGCGCGCCCATGGCAATTACACAGGGTAATCTACCAATCGGGAATAACGCCGGGAAACCATATTGCAGACCAAAAGTGCCAATGTTCGTCAGCATTATACTACCAAACGGATCCGGTGGAATTTTAAGAAAGGGAAATGGCAATCCCATATCGAAAATCCACCATTTGATAAATAAAAATATCGGTCGGCGGAACGGCCACGGAATATTGGCAATTTTATCTCTGGCGGCAAAGGCGCCCTCCTCAATTCCGGCCCGCTTTTCTTTACTTTTACTCAGGATCAGCTTGCCGATTTCCAAAGCTGATAACTCCTGACATCTCTTCAAGATCATACCCGTCATACCGCCGCCACCAACGTTAATCGTAATGAACAGGTTGGCATCCCGGCGGGCGACTACATGACCCCTTCGCACAAAGCAATTCACATCCGGTAGATCTTCATAAAGCGTACGCGCCAGGGCGGCCGCCATAAAGTGGGTTATGGTCAGCCGGTTTCCGGCCTTTCTTTGCGCTTCGATATATTTTAACACTTCGGTTACATCAACATCAAAAGTACCATAAATCCGGCTGTCCTTGGGCGCCGCATAGGTGGCTATCGCCAGTCTGCGCCAACTGGTTGTCAATGGTTTGTTATCTCTCAATTAATCTCCGTCACTTCTACCCTAAATCAACCCTAATTTAAAACACCGATTATAAAAAACGAGATTTATTTCAGCCGCCAAACTGCCGATATTACCTGTAATATCATATAAAAATAATCATATAGGAGCATTGAAGTGCTATTGTTCAGTTGATTCTTTTTTTAAATTTGGTCTATGTGATAAAACATTTGCGATAAATATCGCAATTAAGAAAATTTAACCGGTGAAAAAAATGACTTCACGAGAACGGGTTTTAGCGGCGCTCAATCACCAGCCGACCGATCGGATACCTATCGACTTCGGCGGGCATCGGTCATCAGGCATCCTGGCATTAGCATACGCGCGTCTGAAAGAATATCTCGGCATCCG
>JALOAB010000197.1 GCA_023229045.1 Fidelibacterota bacterium | reverse complement strand
GAGAACGGGTTTTAGCGGCGCTCAATCACCAGCCGACCGATCGGATACCTATCGACTTCGGCGGGCATCGGTCATCAGGCATCCTGGCATTAGCATACGCGCGTCTGAAAGAATATCTCGGCATCCGCTCGGGCAATATCTACGTTTACGATATGCCTCAGCAATTGGCTATCATCGAAACCGCACTCCTGGATGAACTTGGTAACGATGTGGTTGAAATGGGTCGCGGCTTCCTGCTTGACGACAATGATTGGCAAGATTGGATTCTGCCGGATGGAACGCCATGTAAAATTCCCAACTACATTCGCGTCGAAGAACGTTCGGACGGCTGGTATCTTCTGGGCCAAGACGACCGCCAACTAGCGGTTCGCAAACATGACTCTCCGTATGTGGAGCAGATTCAGTTCCCGCTGTCTGAGCGCAATTTTGAGAAGGATGCTTTCGAGAATCTTGAGGAACAACTTAACTATTCGCTCTGGACCGCCGCCCCAACGCCCGGCGAAAATCTACCACTCGACGAGAATGGTCTCCGAAAACTTGCCGAAGGCGCAAAAAAACTGCGTTCATCGACCGACCGCGCGATAATCGGAATTTTCAACGGCAGTCTGTTCGAAACTCCCATACAACTGTTTGGTATGGAAAAATATCTGACTTACCTGACACAATATCCGGAAGCAGTTCTGCGATTTACTAAAAAACTCTGCGATATTCACCTTCAAAAATTAGAAAAATGGTTGACCGCGGTCGGCTCGTATATCGATATCATCCAGTTCAGCGATGATTTCGGCGCGCAGACCGGGCTTCTCATTTCCAGGGAAATGTATCGTAAATATTTCAAGCCGTTCCAGCAACTACTCTTTCAATGCGTAAGAGAGCTGTCGGATGTGAAAATTATGTTGCACTCCTGCGGCGCTATCGAACCATTACTTGACGATTTAGTCGACGCCGGTATAGATGCGATTAATCCAGTCCAGATTTCCAGCGCCGGTATGGATCCAAAAACGCTGAAAGCCCGGTACGGCACGCGGCTTTGTTTCTGGGGCGGCGGTTGTGATACGCGCTTTCTTCTTTCACCACCAAATCCGCAAACAGTCGCGCGGCATGTGCGGCAGATGGTTTCCATTATGCAAAAAGGTAGTGGCTTTATCTTCCAGCCGCCGCATAATCTCCTGCCGGATATGCCTCCCGAAAATGCAGTAGCGATGTTCCGGGCGGTAAACGGATAATAGTTTTTAGGATTTATCCATTTTTCGGGTCGTTTTTTCTGGCATTGCCCATACTATTTGCGGCAAGCAGGGCTTCTAGGACTTTTTCCGGGGTGATTGCAACCGGTTCGTGACGGATTGCTTCAGTGGAAGCGCAGGACTTTTGAGCTACTCTTAATAATTTGTCGCGATTGATTTTTTTTACACCAATATCAGCCAGGGTCGTAGGCAGACCGATTTTTTCACAAAATGAATAAACCTCTTCTATCTCCAGCGGCGAGGCGTTAGTGAGATGTAAACCTGCCAGGACACCAAAGGCGACTTTTTCGCCATGGTAAAAATGGTGAGTATCTTCCAAAGCAGTCAATCCATTATGAATTGAATGGGCGGCGGCCAGTCCGGAACTTTCAAAACCGATGCCGCTCAGCAGGATATTTGCCTCGATAATATGATTAAGGGCCGGCGTAATAGTATGCCGCTCGCAATCAAATTTCGCCGTCACTCCGTCCGCCATCAGAGTATCATAGCAGAGTCTTGCAAGGCTGAGTCCGGTTAAAGTGCTGTATCCTCCGCATTCGTTTTGAGATTCGGTCCGGGCGCAGGCGCGGGCTTCGAACCAGGTCGCCAATGCATCTCCCATACCCGCTATCAGAAACCGTATCGGAGCATTGGCGATAACCGTTGTGTCAACCAACACCACCTGTGGATTCATTTTTTGATAATGAACCGAAACGAAAATGTGGTCTTCGGTGTAGAGAACCGCGCATCCACTGCAAGGCGCATCGGTGGATGCTATGGTCGGAACAATGATCACCGGAATCGCGGTGCGATCCGCCGCGATTTTAACCGTGTCAATTACCTTGCCGCCGCCCATGCCAATGAGCACATCCACCCGTTTTTGATTGATAATACGGGATAAGCGGTCAATTTCATTTTCACAACATTCTCCCCCAAAAGACTCGATGATAATCGAATCGGGATTATAATCACCAACATAATTAGGAAGGATTTTTTCCTGCACACTACGCGAAGTCAATATTAAGCCTTTTTTCCCGAAATAATTAATATAGTCAGGCAATTGCTCCAATGCTCCTTCGCCCTGGATGTATTTTCCGGGAAATACTGCTTTATAAAGGATGTTCGTATTTTTCATTCTGCCTCTTCTAAATAATCTTGTTATTGACTCTTCTTGGTTTTGATCAATTGTGGTAAAATTTCATTATCTGGTCTTAGCCTGTCTGAGCGCTTTTTGCCAGCCGCTTAGCAATTGGGCGCGCCGGGTATCACGCATTTCGGGAATAAACGTCCGGTCATAATTTCGGTGCCTGATCAGATCGGCGCAACTCATCCAGAATCCGGTTTTAAGTCCAGCCAGAAAAGCCGCCCCCAGCGCGGTCGATTCGATATTCACTGGCCGACATACCGGATAACCGTTGATATCGGCTTGAAACTGCATCAGGAAATTATTGACCACCGCACCACCATCTACCAGAAGTTTAGAGATTGTAATTCCAGTCTCTGCCTGCATGGTTTTCAAAACATCGTTCGTCTGATAGACCATGGATTCCAAAGCGGCGCGGATAATGTGATTGCGGTTTACGCCACGGGTCAGCCCTACCAGCACACCGCGCGCTTCCATATCCCAGTGCGGCGCGCCCAGCCCGACAAAGGCGGGCACGAGATAGACGCCGCCATTATCCGGAACCGTCAGAGCCGCGGCTTCGCTATCGGAAGCTTTTTCAATTAATTGCAATTCATCGCGCAACCATTGGATCGCCGCGCCGCCGATAAAAATCGAACCCTCCAGAGCATAACAGGCTTGGCCGGTCTCGCCGATTGCCAGCGTCGTCAGTAAACCTTTTTCAGAAATTATGTAACGATCGCCGGTGTTCATCATTACGAAACAACCGGTGCCGTAAGTATTTTTAACTTCGCCGTCTTTATTGCAAAGCTGACCGAAAAGAGCCGCCTGCTGATCGCCGGCGACACCCGCAATCGGCACCCCGGCAATAGCCGGAATCGATGCGACGTTTCCAAAATCGTCAATCGTATTTTTTACAATTGGCAGAATGTTCTGCGGAATCGACATCAGACGACAAAGCTCGGCGTCCCAGCATTTTTGTCGAATATTATAGAGTAGGGTTCGCGAGGCGTTCGTGAAATCGGTTGCATGGACTTTTCCGTTTGTCAGTTTCCAGATCAGCCAGGCGTCGATCGTTCCAAACAATAAATCCTGCGGATTGTCAGGGATTTTTTCTAGAATCCATTTAATTTTCGTGCCGCTGAAATAGGCGTCGAGCGGAAGTCCGGTCTTTTCACGAAAAAGCGGTTCATATTTTTTCAAGCCCTGACAAATTGCAATTGTCCGACGACATTGCCAGACGATAGCATTGTAAACCGGCAGACCGGTTTTTCGGTTCCAGATAACGGTCGTTTCACGCTGGTTGGTAATGCCCAGAGCTTGGATTTCCTTCGGGTGTCGGGCGGCAACTTCATTGACCGTCTCGACAACGGTTTGCCAGACTTCGAGTGGATCGTGCTCGACCCAGCCCGGCTGAGGGTAGATTTGACGGAATTCGCGATAGGCTTTATCGATGATCCGGCAACTATGGTCGATCAGCACAGCTTTGGTTCCGGTCGTTCCCTGGTCGATAGCTAAGATGGACATTTTTTCCTGTTATCCAGAATGACTAATTAACCATTCGCGCAGGTCGGTTAAGACGCGTAGTTTTTCGGGTTCGTTCAGGATTTCGTGATAAAAGCCATCATACGACTTGAAGGTCTTATCGGCTGACCTGGTTTGCTCGAATAATTTTTGACTACCGCGGATATCGGCAAGATTATCGGCCGTACCATGCATAATTATAAACGGCAGAGTCAGCTTTTCCATCTGAGACTCAATGTCTTTGATGCCGCGATTCAGTTCGGCGCCCGTGCGGGCTGGGATCCCTCTGCGGCAATTGAGCGGGTCTTCATCGTATTGTCGCACGACTGCCGGATCGCTCGAAATAGCATTTTTATCCAGCACGACGGTCGGAAGCTTAGGAAACAGCTTGCCGATTAATGGCGCCAGCTTTATCAGAACCGGAGAGATCGATTCGCTGATTTTCAATTCCGGCGCACTCAGAACCAGACCGGCAATCTCGGGTTGATGGATAATAGCATAGAGCACTACAATCGTGCCGCCCAAACTGTGTCCGAATAGAAAAACCGGTAAATTCGGATGTCTACGCGCCACTTCTGACAGGACTATGTCAAAATCGTGCAGATAAACGTCGAATGACTTGACAAATGCCCGCGCTCCGTCGGAATGTCCGTGCCCGCGCAGATCGAAAGTCTCAAAAACAAATCCGGCATCAGTCAGAAATTCAGCCACATGTTCGT
>JALOAB010000039.1 GCA_023229045.1 Fidelibacterota bacterium | reverse complement strand
ATAATCAGTTCGCCGATCTCAGCGGGTCGGCTTTGAACGAGGCAATTGTTAAGCAAATTCATGAAAAAAAAGGAAGTCTGGTAGGAAATATGGAATCCCAGGGAACGACCCCTCGCCGACTAACTGACCTGATCGGTTCGCTATGCGATCTGACTTCCGGCAGTGGCGATAAAGGCACGCCGGTGGTGTACATCCAAGGATACTTCGATAGTTTAGCCAGCGATTAATTTTAATATAGGAGGAGATAATATGAAAAAAGTCGGTCTTATTATATTTGCAGTATTATTTGCATACAGTTCCTGTAATCTGCTGGATTCGGTCGATAAAAAGATACTCGATGTCTCCGGTAAAGTATCCGAAAACGGCGCGGCTGTCAGAGGCGCGATAGTGTTATTAGTTGAAAGCACTGATATTTCGGAGGGATTGAGCCTCGTCAATGGCAGTATAACCGATAATGCGGGAAATTATATCATCCTCGATGTCGATCCGGGGGACTATTACGTCCTGGCGATTGACGACCAGAATGATAATGCCCAATTTGATTCCGGCACTGACCAGCTCGGATTCCATGGCGTCAATCCGGTGACTGAGGACTTTACTCCGAACAAAATTACCATCGATAAAGAGGACCTGGAAGATATTGATATTGTCGATCTCTATACTTTATAAAAATTGAGGTCATTAACAATCAGAAAAGCTCGACTTGTTCGGGCTTTTTTATTTCGTATCAAGCGTAAGATTTGAGCCACCCAACGGGATCCCTGCCCGACTCCATAGGAGGCGGGGAACCGTTGACCTGAGATTTTCTGGTGTTAAGCATCTATGAGAAACTGTTGGTGAAAAGATTTGAGCCACCCAACGGGATCGAACCGTTGACCTGACGATTACGAATCGTCTGCTCTACCATCTGAGCTAGGGTGGCAAAAAGCGGCTTAATTTATAACATTTCCCTCGTTCTTACAACGTGGATAGGTTGATTTTTAAAGTCGTAATTTTTTACATGGAATTTGGCAATTAGAATTCTATCCCAAAGCCAATCGTGAAAAAAGGCACCAGACCGGAATCAATCACTTTACCTCCGGTGGAAGCCTCGGAGATTTTATTAATCGTGAAGTATTTTTCGCCCACTTCAAAGAAAAATATAATGTCTTCATTTTTAACGGCTTGTAAAGCCCGCGCTTCTACGCCGAAACCAGCGCCCAGATTAAAGTAATTTTTAGTATAATCGGTACTCCGATTAAAGTTCTGTTGCCTGAAGGCTGTACCAGCTAAAGCATAAAGGCGCGTTAACGGTCTAACTATAATATTACGCTGGATACCTAAACCAACTGCAAATGAATTTTCCTTATCCTTAGATGAGGAAATGGCATAGGCAGAAGCCTTGAAACCATAATCACCACTCACCAGTCGATACATCAGTCCCGAGCCGGTCAGGGTCGAAAAATCTACGCCAATCATATGTTTATTCACTTTTACATCGGTCTCCTGACAAAAAACCGAGACCCATCCAATCAGAATTACTGAAATGATCCTTTTCATTATTGTCCTTCCTGGCGGCATATTTTCTTTTTCCGTTAGCGGCAATTTATAATAAAATTGCTGATCTCGCAAGAGTCAGCTGATTAATTCCAGGAATTCGGTTTCGCTGAGGATTTTTACGCCGAGCCGACGGGCGGTCTCGGCTTTCGAGCCGGCATTCTCGCCGACGACCACATAGTCGGTTTTTTTACTGACCGAAGAGGCCGACTTGCCGCCGTATTTTTCGACGAGAGCCTGAGCTTCGTCGCGTGTAAATTGGCTAAGCGTCCCGGTGAAAACATAAGTTTTACCGGTAACACCTTCTTTCTGAGGTGTAGTTGAGGCGGTTGTGAATTGAATTCCACTCCCGATCAATTTTTCAATGGTATGTAAATTGGATTCAGCGGCGAAGAAATTGCGGATACTCTGCGCAACGATCGGTCCGATGTCTTCGATTGCCAGTAATTCTTCTTCAGATGCCTGGCTCAGTCGGTCAAGCGTGCCAAATGATTTTTCCAGCACTTTGCCCATGTGTTCGCCGACGTTGCGAATGCCAAGGGCGTATATAAAACGCGCCAGGCTGACAGTTTTGCTGGCGGCGATTGCGTCCAGCAGATTCTGAGCCGATTTCTCGCCCATACGTTCCATCGTCAGCAATTGCTCCTTACTCAAGAAATAGAGATCAGCCACGTTTTCTATCAGACCGTTATCGACGAGTTGTTCGACTAATTTGTCACCGAGTCCGTCAATATTCATGGCGCGTTTACTGGCGAAATGTTCGATGCTGGCCTTGATCTGAGCCGGGCAACTGATATTCGGACAGCGATGCTTGGCTTCGTCTTTTTCGCGTACGAGAGGCGTGTTGCACACCGGGCAATTGGGTGGAATTTTATACGGTTTTTCATCGCCGGTACGCCGCTCCCGGATGACTTTCACGACCTGTGGGATAACATCGCCGGCGCGCTGAATGAGCACCCAATCGCCAATGCGAATATCCTTTCTGTCAATCTCATCCTGGTTATGCAGGGTGGCATTGGAGACCGTTACGCCGCCGATCTGTACCGGCTTTAAATTAGCCACCGGCGTAATGGCTCCGGTGCGACCCACGCTGGCTTCGATATTGATTATCCGGGTTACTTCCTGCTGGGCTTTGAATTTTCCGGCGATTGCCCAGCGCGGACTGCGTGATTTAATGCCGAGTTCAGCCTGCTGAGCCAGTGCATCGACTTTATACACGACGCCGTCGATGTCATAATCCATCGCATCGCGGATGGATTCAATCTTATGATAATATTCGATTAACGCCTCGACATTCGTAGCGATCTCGATCAGCGGATTGACGCGGAAGCCCCATGGGGGCAAGGTTTTAAGGAATTCATAATGAGTTTTAAAGGTATAGCCATTGCAGGAACCCAGCGCATAGCAGAAAATTTTCAGCGGACGGCGGGCGGTGATCTGCGGATCGAGCTGTCTGAGTGAACCAGCCGCCGAGTTACGCGGATTGGCAAAAGGCGGCTTACCTTCCCGCAATTGCTGTTCGTTCAGGCGCTGAAAATCAGCCTTATCCATATAAACCTCGCCGCGCACTTCCAGCAAGTTAGGAATCGGCAGATTCGGTCGAAGTCTGAGCGGTATACTGCGGATAGTTTTCAGATTCTGGGTAATGTCTTCACCGGTGACGCCATCGCCGCGGGTTGAACCTGAAACAAACACTCCATTCTCGTAAACAAGTTCGACCGCCAAGCCGTCTATTTTAGGCTCGCAGACAAATTGGATATCTTGATTCGACAATCCCTTTTGTACGCGTGCTACGAATTCGCGGATTTCACCTTCGTCCATGGCGTTGTCGAGACTTAGTAAGGGGATCCGATGCGTGACAGTTTTGAATTCGTCCAAGGGTTTATTTCCAATGCGTTGCGTGGGCGAGTCCGCTGTTTTCAATTCCGGATAAGTTGCTTCCAACCGTTCCAGTTCCCGCATCAGCCGGTCATATTCGGCATCGCTGATCGTGGGATTGTCCAGAATGTAGTAATTGTAATTGGCAGTTTCGATTTGACGGCGCAGTTCTGCGATCTTTGCCTTAAATAAGTCCACGCCCAAATTTACAGCACGTCGTTTAAAAATGGTATGGATTCCTTTCCAATGCGTTCTGGAAGGCATTCTGCCGGAATGTCATTTGCCTTACGAAAAATGATTGGTATTTATTAACGGTAAAGAAAACTCCCGCCGAAATAATCAGCGGGAGGCTTGCTAAGATTTGAAGTATAACTTATTTCTGATTGGCCGTTTCTGTCATTTTTTTGATGAACGGCGTAAACAGGTCAATCGGGACCGGGAAAATCGTTGTCGAATTATTTTCGGCGGCAACTTCGCGCAGGGTTTGCAGGAAACGCAACTGAAGCGTGATCGGTTGCTTGTTCATGATTTCGGCGGCCTGGGCGAGTTTGGTTGAGGCCTGGAATTCGCCTTCGGCGTTAATGACTTTGGCGCGTCGTTCGCGTTCGGCTTCAGCTTGTTTAGCCATGGCTCTCTGCATCTCGGTCGGTAAGTCGACATGTTTGATCTCGACCTGCGAAACCTTGATGCCCCACGGATCGGTGTGAGTGTCCAGGATCGATTGCAATTCCTCGTTGATTTTTTCACGACTGGAAAGCAGATCATCGAGCTCAGCCTGACCCAGAATACTACGCAGAGTCGTCTGGGATAATTGCGAAGTAGCATACAGAAAATCTTCAACTTCTACGATAGCTTTTGATGGATCGATAACCCGGAAATAGACTACCGCATTGACTTTGACCGAAACATTATCTTTGGTGATAATATCCTGCGGCGGAACGTCCATGACTACCGTGCGCAAACTGACTTTGACCATCCGATCGATGATCGGAATCAGAAAAAATAGTCCCGGTCCTTTGGCCGCAATCAGACGACCCAAACGGAAAATGACAGCGCGCTCATATTCCCGCAGAACCCTGACTGCGCTGGAAATTAAAAAGATCACCAGGATGATAATGGTTAAAATTGGAATGTTCATCATATTCTCCTCTTTTACATTGTTAGAAAAATTATTTTGGCTTGATTTTTAAAATCATTCGATCGACGTCTAAGACGACAATTTCAGTTCCTTTAGCTATAGGCGTATCAGAATGAACCTGCCAGTATTCGCCATGGACGATGGCCATGCCGGTTGGTTTGATATTGGTAATTGCCCGACCGGTTTCACCGACCAGGCCTTCGGCTCCGGTAGTCGGCTTACGTCGATGCGCCTTGAGTGCTAAAGTAAGCGATAAAATTACAAAGGCGGCTGTGAATAAGACGATCGGTAAAATTACTTTTAGCGAAACCGCCCTCAATATTTCAGGCGCCTGATTTACATCGATCAACATTAACGATCCGAGTATCATGGCGATGATTCCTCCTATGGTTAGTAGTCCGTAGCTGACGATTTTTACCTCGAGGATGAAAAGCACGATGCCGACGATGATTAACGCCAGACCGGCGTAATTGATTGGCAATACCTGAAATGCAAAGAACGCCAGGATCAGGAATATTGAGCCCAGCACGCCGGGGAAGATCGCGCCGGGATTGGATAGTTCGAAGTAGATGCCGTAGAATCCCAGCATCAGCAGAATATAAGCCACGCTCGGATCGCTGATAATATCCAGAATGCGCCGATGAACTCCAATCGGTCGTGATCTAACAGTGGCATCCCGGGTGTTGACGGTTTTTTCTCCGGACGGCAATTTAAAGGTTTTCCCGTCGAGCATTTTGAGCAGGTCGTCCAGGTTATCAGCGGTGGCATCCACGACTTTAAACTTAACGGCTTCAGTCTCGGTGATAGAGACGCTTTCGCGCACAGCCTTTTCTACCCATTCCTCATTGCGTCCGCGTTCGCGCGCCAGACTACGAATATAAGCTACGGCGTCATTAGTGGCTTTTTCGATCATGGTCTTGGAATCAGCCGAATCCGGTTTAGCGCCGAAACCGCCGCCGCCTAAATTGACCGGGTGCGCCGCGCCGATGTTGGTTCCGGGCGACATTGCCGCATAATGAGCCGAAACGGCGATAAAGACGCCCGCCGAAGCACATTGCGCGCCACGCGGGCTGACATATACCACTACCGGAACTTCCGAATTGAGAATATTCTTGATAATATCGCGCATGGAGTTCATCAGTCCGCCAGGCGTGTCCATCTGGATGATCAGGCATTCGACCTTTTCGGTTTGGGCTTTGCGCAGATTGTCGCGGACATAAGCGGCCGCGACCGGATTGATAACGCCATCGATTTCCAGTACCCAGATTTCCGAAGGAGTCGCACTTAACACAACACCGCAGAATAGCAAGGCAAACGCAATTTTTCCGAAATAGGACTTGATTCGCATAATCGAATAGAATATAATCCGCAAGGACGTGAATCTCAAATGTTTTTTAGAGGCGGTCGGACTTATTTCTTTTGAGACCGGATAAGTCGAACTTTGAGCGGTTTTTCGGCTGGCTTTTCAGACGGGAAAGCAATCCCGGTAAAGTCATCGAACTCAGCGGTAATGAAGTAATACAAGTTATTTCCGCGCATCATTTCTGGAATCAGGGGCAAATACCAGATGCCGTCGCGGTATAGCATGGCAAATTCCTTGTATAATGCCGCCGGATCGTTACGCACGAAAATCTTAACGGCTTTAAGACGGCAATCGCCCGGCGCTACTACACAGGTAATTTCCGCCGGATTGTTCTGGTTTAAGGATTCTGACGGAATATGGTAAATTTTGGGTGTTTCACGAGCCGCCGCCAATTGGATCAATCCGATAAGGCTGACGATCGAAAGAAAATAACGAAAATATTTCATATTATTTTCTATAGAATAAATGAGGACAGATGATCAACATTTAGAAAAGCACCGCTACCGAAAACGACAGACGGTCTTCTGAATGTTTCTGCGAGACAGGCGTTCCGAAAAAGCGATAGAATCCGGACTGATTGCCGAAACCACGCTGGTAACTGCAACCGACAATAATGGACTTATTCAGGATCGTTTCGACACCAGCCCCGAAGAGCTGATAATATTCTTCATCAGTGCCTTCCAGCTCGGCAAAGGGTGTTGGAATCAGTCGATAAGCCAGGCGGGTTGAAATTGAATTGCCGAATGGAATCGCTACGGATGCCCCGATGTCGGTCGTATTGCGCAGGTGCCAGTAGAGGTCGCGATTGACCTCTTTCCATTCTTCGAGTAGATCGACTTCGATTTTCTGCCAGCTATGGAAGATGAAATCCATGCCCAGTGAAATCTTCCCGATCTTTATCGCGAAATTAGGGGCAATTTCCAACGGATAGCAGGTCTTATATTTTAAATCGTAGTCACTATAATATAAAGTATCAACATCGGTATAGATATAATCGTAGGTCAATTCGCTGACTTCGTGAACCTTAAGGTTGATTGGGGTAGAGAGCCGCAAGCCAAATTTATAATTTTCCGATTGGTAAACTAATCCGAAATCCAGATTGAATCCACTGTAACTCGGCTTAATGTTTTCAGTATAAACCAGCGAGTTGTAGTCCTGGTGATCATAGGTGTCGATTCCGATTTCAGTTGACTGATAATTTCGTTCGCCGCTGTATATGTTGAATGACAATCCCAAATTGAAATTTTTTATGAATTCAGTCGCCCCGGCAAATCGCAGAATGTTAACAGAGCCGGTCTCGCGGGTATCGTATTCCAGATCGGTGTCAAGGACGTGTGCATTATCATCGTTGTCGTAAAAAGTCGCTCCGGTAATTCCTTTACTATAAGATGAGGAATGTAAAAAATTGGCCGGCATATAAGATGCCGCCAGAACAAAACTGCCCTGGTACACCGGGATGGGATATGCGAATCCGATATAATCGATCTGGTAAGCGGTGGTCGCAACCGAATATTCTTTTGCGACGTCCGCAAGAGTCGTCAGATTTTTTGGCGAAATACTCAGGCCGGAGAAACTGGCTTTAGGCCTTTTGATATTTGTCAAAAAAGCCGGATTGGATTGGGTGGAGGAAATATCAGTGGCTAACCGTGAATTATTCATCAGAGTGAATGAGGAACTCCCGAAACCGTAAATGCTCCAAAAAGGCCGCAGAGCTTCACTGCTCATGACTTCATAGAACTGCTGAGCAAAGCCGGAAAAAGGCCAGGTAATTATCAGGATCATCAGAACGATGGAATACTTACGGAAAGTGTGCATATCAACTCCTGCTAGCGATTATTTTTAGATGATCCGCCGGAGGCTTTGGGGGCGGAAGAACGACTGGAACCGGAGGAAGAACTCGAAGATGATTTACTACTGGAAGACGAACTACTGGAGGAAGAGCTGCTGGATGCCGAACTTTTGGTGCTACTGGATGAACTGGATGGTTTGTAAGATGAACCGCTACTGCTGGAAGATGAGGAAGGCGTACTGCTGGAGGATACCGAGCTCGAACTGGGGGTCGATTTCCTATTAACTGCACGCGTTGCAGATGATCTCTGGGCGGCGGGAGATTTAGTGGTACTTTGCGATCTGGTTGTAGCTTTGATGACGGTGGTTCTGGTCGATGCGGTCGGTACCAGCTTGGTCTGGAAACCAACGATAGATTCGTCTTTTGGAGTGGTACTGGTTCGCGTGTTCCCGGCCGATAGACGGGCTTTGGCGGGTGCCGCGTCGTTTACAATTACAGTGGTGGTTTTGCCGGTTGTGGTAGTTTTTGTGATAGCGCTGGTCACAGTCGGCAGGTAGGAAGCGCCGGTTTGAAAATCAGCACTTCCGGAAGAGCCGCGACTGCCGCTGACGGTTGTCTTTGGTATATATTCCGGTTTTAATTGATCCCGGCCTTCAACGTAGGTTTTTCCAGCTCCGTAATGATACCAATCTCCGTACCAACGAGGTCGATGATGATAACCACCATAGTAACCATAGTAACTGTAATAAGGAGAATACCAATGATGAGGATTATATCCGCCATAATAAGAGAAAGAACCATAAAAGCCCCAGTCGTAAAAAGGGTCGTAGTACCACGGATCATAATATCCCAGATACGGCGAATGATAGCGATAGCTGTGATAGAAAGGCGAATAAGCGTTATAGCCCCACCAGAGATTACTGTTCATTGAGTCCCAGTAGCCGTCATGGTAACCGAGACGATAATCATTCAGATCAGATGAATCGAAGGTATAATTCTCGTAAATTTGTTCTTCCTGATAAGTGGTATCGGGCGCTAATTGCTTATAAGATTCTTCACGGGCGATCGGAGCCGAAAACTGAGTATAGCAACCGGAAATGAAGAGGGCGGCTGTCATTAAAAAAATTGGAGTTAATGAGTTCGCTTTCATATCCCTTCCTTTATTTTTGCTTGTAGGCTTCATAGTCACTTAAGCCTGTTTGATTTATCCTCGGTTTCAATGATAAAAAGCATAGTGTTTGACAAATGAACTTTATAATAGGTTAAATTGCACTCACTCAGACGGGAAAAAGTTCCTTTTAGAGTACTTATTGATTTTTCTCCGGATTTTTTCCATTGATAATAAGGTTGGCGGGAAGCATCTGAATCCCGTATTTTGTCTCCAGAATGCCGCGGATCAGAATGCGTCGGTTTTGCAATTTCGGTAGACCTTTGATTGGAATCACCTGACGGTTCCAGCGAGCGTGTTGACAATCTCTGAAAATTACTTCGTTGTCGAATTCGATTTCGTCAATTGTAGCCGAGTAAATTAGTTGCAGGCGCAGGCTATCGAGTGGTTCATCGCGCAGAGGTTTCAGATCAATCTGCAAAGCGGCCTCTTCGCCGGGGGTCAGAAAACCGTCGCCATCCGTATCCAGAAAACGCAGACCGGCGGCGAAATCGCTGGTTTTTTTATCGACTGGACCGGATTGATAGGAAACCTGATCCCACTTTATTTCCGGCAGTACATTCACGTAGAAAGTCTGCGAATCCATTCCGGTACGTGAATCTTCTACCGTAACTGTGAATTCAAACAGACCGGTATCAGCCGGCAACCAGGCTAAAACACCTGTACGCGACAGTATTTCGGCATTGGTCGGTCCGGAAACGAGCGTAAAATACAGTTCGTCAAACAAGTCTATCTCGACTGCCTGGACGCGATAGAAGTACAGCTCGCCCTGCCACACGGTTTCGAGGGGAGTGCTAATTATCACAGGCGGATTATTGATTTCAGCCGGTACGAAACGCGGCTCGCTCGGCGCCGCTTGTTCCTTATATTGGAAAATCGGTTGGGCATTGAGTGGCGGCGATTGCAATACTTCGGCGTCACCGATGTTTTCCCACCTTAAATCGGCAACCACCAGATCACCGCGATAGGTGTCCAGGTGGGTAAAGGGATTGTCGTATGAAAATTGGGGCACCTTATGACCGATATAAGCCACCTGGCGACCGGTCGGTGACCAGTCAACTGAATAGGCCAGGTGTTTGACCTTTGCAAGCGGATCGTCAGGCTGGATGGCGATCGTCGCCCGTGTTGTATCTTTTATTTTGAATCCGAAAGGTTGGCCGTTCGGGCGGCTGGCGATAGCCCATTCGCCGCTGGGCGAGACGGTCCAACCCAGAAGTGGCTCCCGGAATATTTGCAGAACGTCAATATCAAGCGCTTCAAAGTCAGTCTGATTGACGCGCACCTGCTCCTGTGTTCTGTTTTCATACCAGATCACTCCACTGCGATCGCGGGTCATCATCGGGAAGAAATTGACTGCCAGATGACTGCTCGTCAAAGTGCGCTGTTGACCTTCTCTTAAATCGTATAATCTGACATTGGCGTCGAGGACTCCGACATACAGGATCGTATTGCCGTCCGGCAGAATTGATGGATAATTGCCAAAAATCGGCAGAGGTGTAACATCTTTGGTGACAATATTCAAAAGGTGGATCTGGCGGGCAAGCCCCCGGCTGAAAATAACCTGGCGTTGATCAGGTGAGAAGGAGGGATACAGCAAATCGTCGTTGATTCCATAGATTTTCTGCGGCATTCCGCCGACAACCGGCACCTGGTAAATCGCATCCCAGAGATCGCCCTCCAGGCGTCCACTGAACACGATTTCCTGTCCGCCGGGTACAAAGTGCGGCAGGATCAGATTGTTAGCGATCAGGTTTTCAACGACTACAGCTGGATTTTGAAATATTAATACGGGCTCCTGTCCGGTCTGACGTCGCTCGCAAGTCAGACTTAGCAATGCCAGCAAGCCCAAGAGATATAGTTTTCCAGTTTTCATGCCTTTTTCTCGCTGTAATGAACGGTTATTCAACTTGAAAAAGTTTAAGCAGTGGAAGAATGAGATTCAACAGAAATATTCACTATTTTCGCGGCGCAGTGATTCCGGGAACATAATACTGTTCTTTCAGACCTGAAATTGAATCCAGCCGAACCGGTGTCACTCCCGTCAATTATCTGTGTTAAAAAACGGGCAGGTTATGTATATTAACGCCGTGAAAATTTCTATTTTCAAGAAATTAGGTAAATGGGGCTGGTTTTCCACCGGCTGGCTCGGGGCGCGTTATATTTACCGCGAACTGCTTTTTCCGTTTCTGTTCGCAATCGGCGTGGTGACGTTTATCCTGCTGGCGAATTTTCTGATCAAGTCGGTCGACCGTCTGCTCGGTAAAGGCTTGGCGATCAGTGTCATATTGGAATTTCTTTACCTGAATCTGGCCTGGATTGTGGCGATGTCCGTTCCGATGGCGGTCCTGGTAGCCGCGCTGATGGCTTACGGGCGTCTGGCAGAAGACAATGAAATAACTGCGATGCGTTCCAGCGGCATCAGTTTCACGACTATTCTCGTTCCGGGCGTCGTTTTCGGCCTGGTAGTATCGCTGGTGATGTTGTATTTTCATGACGGTATCTTGCCCGATTTCAACCATCGCGCGCGCCTCCTGGCCGGTGATATTTATCGCAAAAGACCCGATCTGAACATCGAACCGGGCTACTTCGTCGATGATATTCCCGAGTATTCTATTTACGTCAAGGAAAAGGTTGGCGAGAGTCTGCACAAGATCACGATCTACAATAAAGACGCTCAGGACATTCAGACCACCATCTACGCTGATAGCGGCTTCATTGTCGTCGAGGGTAATACCATTCTCTTTACGCTTTATTCCGGTCAGAGTCATGAGATCGATCTGAAAGGATTATCCGATTATCGGCGAATCGATTTTGAACGCCATCGCATTGCTATTCCGGTCGAGAATCTGATGCTTGAGCGGCGTGAAAGCGCCCGGCGCGGTGACCGTGAGATGACGATAAAAATGATGCGCGCCGAAGTTCAGCGCTACACAACAGAATATAAAAGGATTACGGAGAAAATAAACAATTTAGCCCGCAAGGAGCTAGGCGACTCTACCTTAACTCCGGATCTGAAAAAACTCGAAAATATCGTCAAGGCAATTCAGGCCAAAAACCTGCAAAACTTAGCTGAGGGCGAAGCCAATCGTAAAAACCAGAAACTTAACACGTTCTTGAACCGTATTCGGGGCGAAACCAGTCTGGCTCTTAACTATAAGAAGCAAATCGCCAAATACAATGTGGAAATTCAGAAAAAATACTCTATTCCGTTTGCCTGTATAGTTTTTATGCTGATGGGGGCGCCGTTGGGTGTCGTAACCCGCCGCGGCGGTATGACTGTAGCCGCGGTTCTGAGTATTTTATTCTTTCTCCTGTACTATGTGTTCCTGATTGGCGGAGAGGAGTTAGCCGATGCGGCCATTATCACTCCTTTCTGGGCGATGTGGACTCCTAACCTGATCCTGTTTATTATCGGGGTATACCTGATCTATTATACTTCCACCGAACAGCGTGTGATTAATTTTTCACACCTGCCGTACCTCTGGCGTCGCCTGAATCATAAGATTAAAACTCGCCCCCAATCAAAATCCAACCGCGGAGAGCAATAATGCCAAGCAAAAAACCAGCGACCAAGAAACCGAAGAACTTTATTCCGGTCGACCTGATCGAGAAGAAAAAAGCCGGTCTGGAACACAGTATGGAGGAAATTCAATATCTGATCGCCTCGTATGTCAGCGGTAAAATCGCCGATTATCAGATGGCGGCCTGGTTGATGGCGGTGAATTTCCAGGGCATGACCGATACCGAGACGATCGCGTTGGTGGATACAATGTTGCTTTCCGGCAAAACGATCGACCTGAGTCAAATCCCGCATTTCAAAGTCGATAAACACAGCACCGGCGGAGTGGGAGATAAGGTCAGTCTGATTCTGGCGCCTCTGGCCGCCGCCGCCGGTTGCGTCGTTCCCATGATCTCCGGGCGCGGTCTGGGGCATTCCGGCGGCACGCTGGATAAACTGGAGAGCATTCCCGGTTTCAACGTCAACCTGAGTAGTCAGGAGTTCATTCGCCTGGTTGAGAAATACGGCCTGGCGATGGGCGGTCAGACCAAGGAACTCGTTCCGGCTGATCGTAAAATGTATGCCTTACGCGATGTGACCGCCACTGTCAAATCGATCCCGCTGATCTGTGGCAGTATCCTCAGCAAGAAAATTGCCGAAGGCATCGATGGTCTGGTGCTGGATGTTAAAACCGGCAACGGGGCTTTCCTGGCGGATTATAACCAGAGTCAACAGCTTGCCAGGCAACTGAAACGGGTGGGTGAATATTTCGGACTCCAGGTCAAGGCCGTCATTACCGACATGAATCAGCCACTGGGCAGAGCGGTTGGCAATTGGCTTGAGGTGATCGAATCTAT
>JALOAB010000038.1 GCA_023229045.1 Fidelibacterota bacterium | reverse complement strand
GCATCATCGAGATACATATCATTGTTACCGAAATTGGCATTATGAAAATAATAGATGTCAACATATTCG
This sequence comes from Fidelibacterota bacterium, assembly GCA_023229045.1. Classification (GTDB taxonomy): domain Bacteria; phylum Fidelibacterota; class UBA2242; order UBA2242; family UBA2242; genus JAGNGI01. Next base: position 13,194 of record JALOAB010000038.1, on the reverse strand, counting down.
CGCTTTAAATTCACCAGCGACTGTTCCAGTTGATGACGGATATGTTGCGGTTCATAGGCATGGGCGGCGGTTCCGGCGAAATAGCCGACTTTGGTGGCAATAATGACTTCCTTGTTACGCGTACCAAGCGCTTTAGCTAACAAGCGCTCTGCTCGTCCGTTGCCGTAAACATCGGCGTTATCGAAGTGATTGACTCCCTGATCTATGGCGAAATTGATTGCCGCTATGGCTTCCGCTTCGTCCACGTTTTCCCAGCCGTTGGGCACGCCGTTGACCCAGTTCAAGCCGCCGAGCGTCCAGCATCCCAGACTGATCTCCGAGACGCGCAAGTCACTGTCACCAATTTTTCGGTATTGCATAGTAACATCCTTTATTTTTAACAATTCTTTATAATCGCAACCGACCAACTGCCGGCTCAAATCAATGCGTTCAGGAAAAACCACTGCCGGCACAGGAATGAGCGGAGCCGGCGGCTTTATCGGCTGTGCCACCGATGGACGGCGCTGAAATCAATTTCTCGGCGCGTGTCATTCCGCAGTGTGGGCAGATAATTTCATCCTCGGAGACCCGGCTGGAGAAAACCAGTTCCTCGAAAACCTTTCCGCAATTCCGACATTTAAACTCAAACAGTGGCATTTTGACTCCTTTAAAAACCAGTTAAAGATACATTACTTTGGATAAAATTCCAGATATTAGGTTACGGCGCAAACGGATTGGTTCAATCCAAAAAAATCTTTCCCCCGAAAATTAATTATAGTTTTTTTTGCATTGCACCCCTAATTTTTTCGTAGTGAGATTGTGATGAAACTAAAAAGAAACCTGAATTTTATCGAAGTATTTTGCATTGCTGTCGGCACAATGATCAGCTCCGGTATCTTTATTTTGCCAGGTATGGCTTTTGCTAAAACCGGCGCCTCAGTTTTTCTGTCATATCTGTTTGCAGGAATGTTAGCTCTCACCGGCACTTTCAGCATTGTCGAGCTCACTTCAGCCATGCCTAAAGCCGGCGGTGACTACTTCTTTATTACCCGCAGTCTGGGGCCGGTTTTGGGAACTGTTTCGGGTTTATTAAGCTGGTTCGCTTTATCATTAAAGACAGCATTTGCAATCATTGGTATCGCGGAAATTTTATATTTATTTTTCGGTTGGAATCTTCTGCTTTGCGCGATAGCGACGACTGTTATTTTCCTGCTGATCAATATTGCCGGGGTCAAGGAAAGCGGTACCTTTGAAGTAATAATTGTCATGCTGTTACTGGGGATTATTCTATTTTTCCTGCTACGCGGTTTCCCTGAAATAGATATCCTTAAATTCGAAAATTTTGCGCCAAACGGCGTCAGTTCGATATTTACAACTGCCGGTTTTGTTTTTGTGGCATACGGCGGTTTATTAAAGATTGCCAGTATTTCCGAGGAAGTCAATTCACCCAAGCGGAACATACCGCTGGGTATTTTCTCGGCATTGTTCGTTGTGACGATTTTATACACGCTGATCACCATGGTGACTGTTGGCACTGCCGAGCCGGATACCTTGCGTAATTCAATCACACCGCTCGCCGATTCAGCCGCGGTTTTCCTGGGTAATCCGGGCAAAATATTACTGACTATCGCCGCACTTCTGGCTTTTATCAGCACGGGCAATGCCGGTATAATGTCGGCTTCGCGCTATCCGTTTGCCTTGAGCCGTGATCAATTATTGCCAAATTTCATCAGTCGAGTCAATCGGCGTTTTCACACTCCAATAATGGCAATTATTGTCACGGGAGTACTTATCGCACTATCTTTATTACTGCATCTGGAGGTTCTGATAAAAATCGCCTCAGCAGTTTTAATCATGACCTATATTTTATCTCAGTTATCGATCATCATTCTACGTGGCAGTAAAATTCCAAACTATCGTCCCAGCTATCGGGCGCCGTTTTTCCCCTGGATTCAGATTATCAGCTTAATCCTTTTTATATTTCTTATTTTCGACATGGGTCTGGTAGTGATTATGATCGCCGGCGGCTTGATTCTTCTGGGTGTCGTCATTTACCTGATTTACGGGCGGAGGAAATTTCAACAGCAATATGCCCTGCTCGATTTTATCAGCCGAATCTTAAATCGCAATTTCGCGTCAGATAACCTGAACAGTGAGTTAAAGCAAATTTTATCCGAACGCGATGAGATTGTTTTCGATCGTTTTGATCATTTGGTAAATGACGCCGTTTACAAGGATCTAGACCATTGCTTGAATAAGGATGCTCTTTTCGAAGTAATTGCCGAGTCATTGGCGGAAAAAACGGATCTGCCGCGCGCTGAAATATTCAAACTCTTACAAAACCGGGAAGCCGAATCCAGCACCGCCATAACGGATTTCATTGCCGTGCCGCATATAATTCTGGAGGGTAAAAACCTATTTGAAATGGCGATTGTTCGCTGTAAAAAAGGCATCCGGTTTTCCGACGAGCATCCGGCGGTCAGGGCTGTTTTCGTACTGGCCGGATCGGCCGATGAACGTAATTTTCACCTGAAAGCCCTTTCTGCCGTCGCCCAGATCAGCCTGCAGGCTGATTTTCAAAAACGCTGGCTGACCGCCAGAGATGCCACCCAACTGCGGGATCTCATCCACCTATCTGAACGACATCGTCACTGATACTATGTTTTTCAGCCCGGTTCGGCTTTATTACCGTAATCTTAGTAAAAATTTTCAGATTATTTAGATTCGATTAAGAGATCTTCGGATTATATATCAATTAAAACGGCGATTGGGGTCAACCAATTTAAGAAAGAGCCTGAACGGTTGATGATTATTTCAGCTTGCCGGATTTTATTTTCGTAAATAATTCATCGGCTTTATCAGGGAAAATGATCATAAAGAGTCCGATCAATAGGCCGATAACACCAAGAACATCGATCAGGTTTAAATGCTCGAGCACTAATAACACCAAACTACAGGCAAATAAGATCGCGCCAAATCCTCTCATAAAAGTTCTCCTTCCGGTGAAAGCTCAGGTGCTGTTATCTCAATATTGACCTTGAGCTCCTCTAGCTGATTATCACTTTTCGTACAACTACGATATGCCAATGTAAACATAATAAAGATCAAAATACCGGCTAAAATTAATATCGCCACGTCAAAAGGAACAGTAAAACTTTTCTGAGCGCTGTTCTTTTTTCGTCCGGATTTCCGATTTTTCTTCAATCTCGACATCTGACAAGGCCAACCGTTTTAAAACGCTCGAATATAAATAGCCATGGGCAAACTGTCAACTACTAACAGCGAAAATTTGATACACATCAACTTTTAATTATCTGCCGGGATTGAAAAACTAATTTGATTTTCAACTTCTATAAATGTATATTCAGGCAAATATGAGAGTTGCCTATGAATAGAAAACATTTTTTCGTGGTTTTACTTATATTGACACTCGCCGGTGGTTTGATGGCTCAGGGCGACCGGGGAATCAATCAGCCGATTAATCTGGTTACTATTCCGACCGCCGGAGTGTTGCCGCGCGGCGCTTATGCGGTCGAATGTCGCCTTTTCCCGGGTGGCGGACTCTGGGGGCAGATTGGGGTGGGCGTTTTTGAAAGATTCATGTTCGGCGTATCTTATGGCGGCGGAAATATCATCGGCAATCAGAAGATCAACTGGTACAATCAGCCGGGCGTCGAGGTCAGATATCGCTTTTTTGAGGAAAGCGTTAAATTTCCGGCGCTCTTACTGGGATTTTCTTCACAGGGTTTCGGCAATTACCTTGATTCGCTCAAACGCTACGAGACCAAAGCCCATGGCTTTTATGCCGTAGCCAGTAAAAATTTTCATTTTCTGGGAAATCTGGGACTCCACGCCGGAATCAATTATAATCCACTCGAAAAAACCGATGGCGACGCCGACCCTTCATTTTTCCTGGGAATTGATAAAGACCTGAATTCGGAAATCGCCCTGGTCGTCGAATATGACGCGGCTTTGAACGACAATCATTCGGAAATTTCCATGCTCGGAAAAGGGCGCGGTTATCTCAATGCCGGCATCCGCTGGCGGCTCGTGGATAAATTCACCGTCGAAGTCGATTTCAATAACATCCTGCTCAACCGCGAAGAGGTCGACTTTATGAATCGTGAATTGAAACTCACTTTTTCAGAGATTTTTTAATATAAAGTTCGGATCGCTTCAATTGACCGGTCTGTCAACCGGATATAACATTTCTCACAACGAAATTTAAGAAGAGGTTCATATGCGAAAATTATCCCTAACCAATTTTGGCAAATTGTTACTGATCGTCACGCTACTCTGCAGTTGGACGGTTTTTTTGATTCCACAAACAGCCAAAGTCAAAGCCCTCCTCGCGGAAGCTGACAAATTACACGAAGCCCGTGATTACGAGGGCACAATGGCGAAACTCCGCGAAGCCGAGAAAATTGACAATAAAAATCCCGAAGTGCTCTGGAAAATTGCCCGGGCGTATTTTGATTTCGCCGACCAACAACCGGACAACAAGGAAGTTCAGCAAGCCAATCTCTATCCCGGATTCGATTATGCCAAAAAATGCATCGAATTAGCGCCGGAAGTTGCCGGCGGGCATCAGTACTATGCCATCCTGATCGGACAGATTGGAGAATTGGAAGGCACTAAGCAGAAGATTACCAATTCCTACGCCGTCCGCGAACATACCGAAAAAGCCATCGCGCTGGATCCGCGGAATGACGCCAATTTTCACGTCATGGGGCGCTGGCATTTCGAGCTGGCAAATTTGAGTTGGGCGGAACGCCAGATCGCCAGCCTGATCTATGCCGCTCCACCTAAAGCCACTTTCGAAGAAGCCGAGCAATTTTTTCAGAAAGCCCATGAAATCGAACCCCAAGAAATCCGCCATCTACTCTGGCTGGCAAAAACCCAGGTAGCCATGAAGAAAAAAGATGCGGCCAAAAAGAATCTTCAGCAAGCTCTCGCCATAACAGCCGTTAGCGATTCGGATAAAGCGATGCAGAAAGAGGCGGCTGAATTATTAAAAAAAGTATCCTAATAATTTCCTGATTTACTATGAAATACCTGACAATCATTTTAAAGATTCTGGCGGCAGTCATTGCAATCGGTCTGGTAGCTTTAACCGTCCTGACCATTATCTCTCTTAAAGATAAAAAGGACTCAGCCGCCGTAGACCCGGAAGCAGACTGATAGCTTTTCATCGAATCCGGTATTTAAAATCGCTTCTTTACCGAGTACGGGATTTATTATTTATTTCACGTCATTATTTGCCGTGATATCAGCGTCGATAAAAATCTCTACCCGCCGGTTTTTACTGCGCCCCTCCTCCGTGATATTATCTTCAATCGGGCGAAATTCACCATAGCCCAGCGAGGAAAACAGGGCTTCCGGAATGCCCGAGGAAGAACTGATATACTGCACAACTTCTAAGGCGCGGGCGGTGCTGAGTTCCCAGTTGCTCCGGTATTTTCCACCCCGGATCGGCCAGTTATCGGTGTGACCTTCAACCCTTATTTCCACATTCAGATTATGATTAGCCTGTCGTAAAGCCTCGTAAAATCCACGCATTTCCTGATCTTCCTGAATTCGCAGTAAACGTGACTGGCTTAAGGTGCCGCCAATATACGCCAGTACATCTTTCAATTCGGGTTTGATTTCGGCTGAATTAATATCAAAGAAATATTCACCGCTAATGGTCAGCTGAACCCCCTTGGTAGTGCGGGAAACGCTGATATACCGATCGAGCTTATTGTGCCGGACATACTGATTCAAACTTTGTTCGGCTTCATTCAAAAGCATATCAACCATACGATAAATGTTGTTCTCAGCTTCATTCAGAATTACGATCATCAATAGAAAAAAGGTCAGCAGGAGCGTGACCATATCCCCATAGGTGGTCATCCAGTAAGCTTTAGGGGTTGGTGAATCACTATTAGCCATGCTATTTACTCACTATTGAATTGAACTAAACAGGACGCGATAATCTATGACATTCCTAACAGAACATCAAGACAGCGCTGAAAATCGTATCCCCTGAAAAAACCGATCACCGGAGTAAAACAAACCTGCTTCATAATGATTTGTTTCTTCGACAACTTAACGATTCAAAATATAATTAAATTTTTTACCTCTAAAATATTTCTTCATTTTCTATGTAAGTATTTCTATTTTGAATTGAGATGAGCAAATTTTCTCCCTTACTGGTTGTTTCGCATGGCCAAGGTGATGTTTTTGAACTCGCAGAATATCAGGCTCTGGGTATTTCCGGCGAAAATATTGTCGAAATTCCGCCGGATGAATGGATTCCTCTGCCGGAAGGCAGTCAGTTGATGGAATTGCCGGGCCGTTTGCCGGTCGGTCGCGATCGCCAAACCGGCGAAATTGTAACACTCGACGAAACCAAAGACCGGCAATTACTGGCGGTCGCGGCTTTCGTGGCGCCGGCTTACACTATTTGTTATCATACCGCCTGGGAAAAATCGTTGCGCACTCGCCGACTTCCGCTTTATGCCTATTCCGCCGTTGGCTGGCACGATGGGCGTTTTTATGTACCGGCGGTGCGGATCGATCCCGATATTCGCCAGGACCCGCCCAATTTTAACCAGGCGGAAATCAATAAATCCGCGCGCCGTCTGCTGAAGCGCTATCCACAGAATCGGCTGGTGAAACATTTGGTCAACAATTGTGCGCTGACTTATGGCTGTCCGGCGGCTTTGAATTATCTGCTGAACCGCTGGGAAATGCCATTGCCGACGGCTCGCAGTTGCAATTCAGCCTGCCTGGGCTGTCTTTCACTCCAGAAAAATTCCGACGTATGCAGTGCCCAGCATCGCATTACTTTTACGCCGACGGCGGAAGAAATAATCGAAATCGCCGTGCCGCATCTCGAAACCGCGCCCAATCCGATCGTCAGTTTCGGTCAGGGTTGCGAAGGCGAGCCTTTGACAAATCCACAATTACTCCGCGATGCCATTTCGGGTATTCGCAAACAAACTCGTAAAGGCACAATCAACTGCAACAGCAACGCCAGCCGGCCGGAGGTGATTGCCGTTTTGATCAATGCCGGTCTGGATTCATTGCGAGTCTCGCTTAACTCTGCCCTCCCGGAATTCTATACGCGCTACTTCCGCCCGAAGAACTATACCTTCGAGAACGTGCTGGAATCGATTCGGGTCATGAAAAATGCCGGACGATTCGTTTCGATCAATTACTTCGTTTTCCCGGGATTCACCGACCAGCCGTCCGAGATCGACGTTTTCGAAAAAATCCTGGCAGAGTACAAAGTTGATATGATTCAATGGCGCAATCTGAATATCGATCCCGAGTGGTACTGGGAGGAACTCAAACCGCCGGAGGAAACCGGCATCGGCATTGGACAATTAATCGAATACTACAAGTCCAAATTCCCGCGCTTACACCATGGTTATTTCAATCCGTATCTGGGATAAAAAACCTGCGTCGATCAGCGGCTAAAAAAAATTATTCGTATCTGAGAGCTTCGATCGGATCGAGTTTAGCGGCTTTCATAGCCGGATAGGTTCCAAATACCACTCCTACAAAAAGTGAAAAGCCCATTCCGACGAAAATCGACCACAAGGGGATGGCCGGTGGTAATTTAAGAGCCTGGGCGATCAGCAAGCCAATTAACACGCCCATTAAAATTCCGATCAGTCCGCCAAAGAGACAGATACCTACCGCCTCGGTCATGAACTGGGTCAGAATATGGCGCTTCTTGGCGCCGACCGCCTTCCGAATGCCAATTTCGCGGGTGCGCTCCGTTACGGAGACCAGCATGATATTCATGATGCCGATTCCGCCGACCAATAGTGAAATCGCGCAGATAATTACAGCCGCGATGAATACGAAACCGGTCAGATTGCGGAGTGTGTCCATGATCGAGTCAGCCGTAACGACCTCGAAGTCATTTTCAGCGCCGGGCGGAACTTTGCGGGCGATGCGCAGGATGGCGGTGACCTGATCCATGGCTTCCAGAATCAGTTCCGGATTTTTGGCTTTGACTGCGATTCCGATCGAGCCGCGGTCGCCATATACTTTGGTAAACGCCGTATATGGAATTGCTACCATATTATCCTGACTGCCGCCCAGAAATTGTCCCATTTTTTCAATTACACCGATGACTTCATACCGGATGCCGTCGATTTTTACCTCTTCGCCGACCGGATAGGTAAACGGAAATAATTTATCCACGATATCAGCCCCGATTACCACCACCGGACGCCGATGATGAATATCCATGCGGCTGAGCGCCCGCCCTTCGCTGATGTTACGTCCGTTGACATCCGCCCAGAATTCATCGCCGCCGTAAACCATTATGTTCGGATTGGTAGCCAGATCTTTATACTTGATCGTTCTGCCCCAGCGATAATACTCGGCTGATACTGCCGAAATGAGGGTGGCATTTCGTTTAATCGCCTCAACATGTTCATATTTCAGGTCTTTACGCAGACGATATTTCTGATCGAGATGCCCCATCCGTACGGCTGGATATTTCTGAACCCAGAAAACATTTCCGCCAATCGTGCTTAAAGTCTTAGCCATGTAGCGATCAAGGGCGTTGATGATCGCCATCATACCGATGACCGACATGACGCCGATGACGATTCCGAGCGTCGTCAGAAACGTACGCATCTTGTTCGACTTTACAGTCTGAAAAGCGAGTTTGATGCCTTCGTCAAAATTCATAATGATTTTCAACCGCGAATAAACGCGAATATACACTAATTATTTTGTCATTGATAGTCATTCAATAGTCACTGATAGTCATTTGTAGTCATTTATAGTCATTAAGGCAATAAGGCGTTGAGGCATTAATTTTAAAATGCAAAATTTGAAATCTCCCCCGAAGAGGCTCCGGCGGAGCAATCTCCAACCTTCAATCTCCAATCTCCAATTACTATTCACTCGTACCTGAGACATTCAATCGGATTAAGGCGAGCGGCCTTGCTCGCCGGGTAAATGCCGAAAAACAGACCGATCAACGCTGAAAATCCCAGCCCCATAAAGACCGACCAGGCTGGCACGGCTGACGGAAAAGGTGTGATTTTACTGATAATAATCGACACTAAATAACTGAGGATGATAGCAATAACGCCGCCGACGCCGCAGATGATGATCGATTCTACGATAAATTGAAAAGTAATGACTTTGCGTTTGGCGCCCAGCGCCATGCGGATTCCGATTTCTTTACGGCGTTCGGTGACCGAAACCAGCATAATATTCATAATGCCGATCCCGCCAACGAGTAGTGAGAGGGTTCCGATCCCAATCGCCGCCGTGTATAGTCCGCCGGTGAGTTTATTATACATATCCATCAGAACATCTTGTTGATTGATGGAGAAATTATCTTCATCAGTGGGTTTCAGTTTGCGTGCCAGACGCATCAGAAAACGCAGTTCATCCCGCGCTTCATCGACGCGAGTCGCATCGGTCACCTTGACTGCAATCGAAATACTGCGATGCCAGCCGAAATTCTTAAAGACTGTGCCAAGCGGAACATAGACCTCCGCATCGAGACTTTGCCCCAGGAAGTTTCCACGTTTTTCGGTCACGCCGATCACCGTATAATTCGTCGTTCCGATTTTGATTTTTTCACCCAGGACATTTCGATTCTCAAAGAGATTTTCTTTAATTTCCCAGCCTATTACGACATTATTCTTATCGCGTTCAATTTCCGCAAAAGAGAAAAATCGCCCCTCTTCGATCACCAGCCCGGTAACCACATCGTAGTTATTCGTGACGCCGTTAACCGAAATACCATTCAGGGTTTTGCCACGAGAGCGAATGTCCTGGCGCGTGCCGGTCGAAGGTGACACCGCTTCGGCTAATCGCATACGCTCGCGAATAAAATCAGCTTCCTTCAGAATTACGTTCGGACGATTACGAAATTTGGAAAAATCCTCCATCGACGCCCAGGGATATTTTTGAACATAAAGGGCATTACTACCCAGATTGGCGATCTGGTTAGCAAAGCCGCGATTCAATCCTTCAATGATCGAAGCCACTGAAACTACAGTCAGCACGCCGATGATGATTCCGATCGTTGTCAGCACTGTACGCATCTTGCTCTGCACGAGCGCGCGTATAGCGATCTTGATGTTTTCCCATAATTTGATAAGAAACGGCGTCACAATTTAGATCCTGACATCGTCAGCGATATTTCCATCCCGGATATAAACGATGCGATTGGCTTGTTCGGCAATTTCTTTTTCATGAGTGATAAGCACTACGGTATTGCCCGCCGCATGCAAGTCCTTAAAGACCTGCATGATTTCATCACCGGTTGCGGAATCCAGGTTGCCGGTCGGTTCATCCGCCAGAATCAGGGACGGATTGTTGACCAGAGCCCGGGCAATGGCGACCCGCTGGCGTTGACCGCCGGAGAGTTCGCTTGGCTTATGACTCTTTCTGTCAGAAAGACCGACTTTTTCGATCGCGGCCTCGGCCAAGGCTTTGCGACGGGTGGCATGCACGCCGCTATAAATCAACGGCAACTCGACGTTATGCAAGGCATTGGCACGCGGCAGAAGGTTGAACGTCTGGAAAACAAAGCCGATCTTGCGATTGCGGATTTCAGCTAATTGGTTATCATCCATTTCATGCACTGGTACATCTTCCAGCTCGTAGCGGCCGGAAGTTGGAGTATCCAGGCAACCGATAATATTCATCAGGGTCGATTTGCCGGAACCGGACGGTCCCATGATCGAGATATACTCATTCGGCTGGATCGTGAGGTTCACACCGCGCAGGGCATGAACCTCAACCGAGCCGACTTTATAGGTTTTAACTATGTCTTTCAGTTCAATCAGAGATTCCATTAGCCACCGAAGTAGAAACTGAGGCGATACATTACATTACTGAAATCTAAATCGGGGAATCCTTCGATTTTTTTACCTTCCATTCTCCAGCCTCTCTGGTCCATTCTGGTGTACAGATAACCAACATGGGCGCCGACTGCGAACCAGCGGAAGACATTATATCGCAGACTTACTGATGGCATCAGGGAGAAGAAATTGGTCGAAAGACTGTTCTGGTGGTCAAAAAAAGCGCTGGAATCACCGGTAGCACTATAGCCGGATACAATGTCGCTCCAATGTACCGGTCCACTCCATTGGGTGAACTTTAAATCGGCCGAACCGCCGCCGATCATCAAACCGCAGGCGATTTCGGTCTTATTGAAAGGATGGAATACCTTGTCAATAGTAAAACCACCAAAACCCACTTTAAGTTTAACTTCTTTCTGCAAACCATTCATAGTGCCGGTTGCGATTACTTCTCCGCTGGTGCCAAGACCACCGATGCGTATTTTCTTACCAACGAATCCAAAACCGCCGCCGCCCACCATATAGATTTCTTCGACGAACGGAGTTATGCCGGTAGTACTTAATGTACTATTGAGAGCGGCCAGATCTAGCGGCAGGTAATAAACATCCCAACCGCCGGCGCCTCCCCGGAAATAGCCGCGTTTCTGACCTTTTTTACTGGGCAATTCTTCATCATTCCAGTTCCAGTCCCAATCGGTCATTGGAAGACGTTTTTTCCAGTTTTCATCTTCGACGATCTCGTCCAGGGACTTTTCTTCTTCTTCGGTAAGTTCATCTCGCAGAGTATCCTGAGCGGGGATAGATTTCAGTTCGTCAAAGGGGTCCTCAGCGCCCGTAGCATCAGCCGCGTAAAAAAATATAGCAAATAGCAGTCCTAATGATAGAATTAATGACTTTTTCATTACTTCGCTCCTTTTTCTTCTTTTTTGTTTGTGATTTTTAATGTTGAACCGTCCTTGATATCCTTGCTGATGACTTTATAAGGACCGACAACGATTTCCTCGCTTTCATCAAGACCTTCGAGGATTTCAAAATGGGTATCGGAACTGATTCCGATTTTCACTGTGCGCTGTTCAGCGAGCGGATTGGCCGATTTTTTAAAAAGCCCTTTAGTTTTAGTCGTATCGCTGATTTCGGGTGTTTTTACTACAAAGACAACTTCAACCGTTTTCATTTGACCAAATGGTACTGTGGCAGGAGTAAATCCGCCCGGCTTTTGATGATTATCGGTTTCGCCTTCTGTCGGTTTAACAACCGGCGGTCGGGCTGTTAGCGCCTGAATAGGTACTGCAACGGCGTCTTCTCTGGTATCAGTAATAATGTCAACCGTGGAAGACATCCCGGGGCGGAAGCGCGGATCCTGACCGAGAACGGCGATCTTCACCAGGAAATTGGTTACCTGTTCCTGGGTCCCGGCTCCGGTCGTAGTGGCTGAATGAGCAATTTCCGAAACGGTGCCAGTATATTTGGTGTTGGGAATAGCGTCCAGTTCGATGCGCGCCGTATCGCCGATCTCTACGTTCACTACATCGGTTTCATCGACATCGACTTCCACCTGAACATTTGACATATCGGAAATAATCAGGATCACGTCTTCCTGGAAAACTGAACCGAGAGCAATTTCACCAACTTCCTTTTTTACGCTGGTAACGATCCCGTCCATGGGAGCTGTAATACGGGTTTTATCTAAATCATCCTGAGCCTGTTTCAAAGCCGCTTCAGCCTGAACAACCTGACTTTCGGCTAATTCCATTTGGGCTTCGGCGGTCTCCATGTCCGCTTCCGATGCTAAGTTCCCTTTATAGAGAGCTTTGGCGCGCTTCAGCTCGCTGGCGACTTTCTTACGATTCGCCTTACTGGATTGTACCGTAGAGACCGCTTTCTCGTAAGCGGCTTCGTATTGAGTTCGGTCGAGATCCACCAGTAAATCGCCTTTTTTTACGATATCGCCTTCCATGATCGTAATATTGATAATCCGGGCGCTGACATTGGCGCTGATCTTCACCTGCGAAACCGGTTGTAAAGAACCGGAAGCGTTAACCGTCTGAACAATCGTTTGGCGATTGACTTTTTCAGTTTGAACCGCCAGCGGCTTCTCTTTCTTCTGATTCATATTCAGGACGACAATCGCGCCAATCGCGATCACAACCACCAGCAGGATTAATATTTTCCTTCCACCTTTTTTCATCAATCATCCTTGTTATTTTAAAATTCCCATTAAATAAGCCAGTTTAGCTTCATAAATTTTTGCATCATATTTGGTAGTTACCAAATCACTCTGCGCCCTGGTTAAGGCCACCTGAGCATCCAGAACATCCAGAATCGTAGCCGAGTTCAGCCGATACATTTCCTGCGCCAGGCGTAAGTCTTCCTGCGCCGAAAG
>JALOAB010000037.1 GCA_023229045.1 Fidelibacterota bacterium | reverse complement strand
CCGCTGGCGCACTCGGGCAACGTTATCGGAGTCAAATTTTTTCCAATCATTGCGATAGCGGAAATCACCTTTGATCTTCAGGTTTTGTTTCCATTGGGGCTGGTCGCCTGTTTCCTTCTCATTCAATACGACATTATCGGCATTTAGTGCGATGATAAAGACACTACACAATGTCAATAATATCTTGATTTTCAAGTTTATTACCTTCATTCTTTTCTCCATATAATATTCAGTATAAATATTTCAATATGACGAGGCGGAATTTATGTAAAAATCGTTAAAATGAAAGAATAATTATCTTTAAGGTCGGACTGTGTCGTCCTGAAATAGGTTAACAATAAATGACTACCGACTACTTTAAATGAGTAATTGTAGATTGCAGGTTGTAGGTTGCTATTATCAAATTTTATAGCGAATCAATATCTGCAACCAAGTTATTCTCGTATGACACTGCGACAGCCGCCAATGACCATTAATTGTAATCAAACCTTGATCGATCGACTACAGCTTAACCAAATATTTTCCAAAACCAGCGGATTGCATCACTTGTCCGTCTGAGCAGATCCAGAGGACTTCGCAACCTGGAAATTTCTCCAATGCTTTCCGACCTTCAGCGGTTCCCAGTACAAACAGACCGGTAGCCATAGCGTCTGCCTGTTCCGCGCTGGGTGCGATCACCGTGACGGACTGGCACAGCTCAGCCGGTTGACCGGTACGCGGATTGAGCAAGTGGTGAACGCGCTTGTTATTATACATAAAAAACTTCTGATAATCGCCGGAGGTTACAACTGCTCCACTGTCGACTTCGATAACATACAAGATATTTTCGGTCTGGCGCGGATCCTGAATGCCAACTCGCCATTTGCGGCCGTCCTGCCTTGGTAAAACCCGCAAATCGCCACCGGCGTTGACCAGCGCCCCGGCAACGTTGTGCTTGGCTATGGCTTCGACGGCTTTATCGACGCCATAGCCTTTGGCAACCGCTCCCATTCCGATCATCGTTTGGCGCTGTTGTGCAAAGAGCTGTTCTTTTTTCCAATCTATTTTCAAGGTCCGGTAATCGATGAATGATAATCGAGCTTTCAGCCGGGCATTATCCGGTGGTCTCAGCGAATCGCCTTTAAATTTATAGAGCGGAAGAATCGTTCCGATCGTAATGTCGAATGCGCTACTGAGTTTTTCAGAATAATTTATACTACGTGCAATTAACTCCAGAATTTCACGCGGCATGGCAACCGCATCGACTGTTCGATGGTTAAATGCGTAGATCGGACCTTGTGGATTGCCTTCCCAGAACTGATCGGAAATCCGATTTATCTCGGCAAATCCGGCTTCGAGAGCCGCGTTGGCCTCCGCCTCGGTCGTATCCAAAACCGTAATTTCGATCACCGTCCCCATAGCGAAACGAGTCGATTGCGCCTTGATTAACTCATCTATAGGTTGACAAGCTGACAGTAGGAAAATGCAAAATGAAAAATGCAAAATGAAAAATTTAAAACCGAATCTCATTCCCATTCGTGCCTATTTATTTTCTCGTTGAATTTAGAATCTCACGCAAACGAAAGACATAGAATCCCCTTTTAGCCTTACGTTTGCTCCAGAAATAAATCCCAAATCCGCTTAAAATAACTACCAGAATGCCACAAAACATTTGGATAATTTCAACCGGAACTCCCAGAATGCTATCTTTGATAAAACGCCCGGTTAACAGTACTCCAGCCAGAAAACCAATCAGCGGTAAACCATATTGAATCAAAGTCAATTTCAGCTGATTTGCGCCGATTTGTTCAATCAATACCTGATCGCCGATATTGGCGTTGATCGTGTTCGATATTCTCAGGATTCGTTTGCCACTACCGTTCGGACGGCAGAGCATCTTTGCACCACAATTATGACAGGCGCCCTTTTCATCTAACTCGACGACTGCCCAATTTTCCTGAAGATCAACGACAGTTGCCGTTTCACAATCATTCTTGAAATATTGATCGCTATTTTTCATCCTTCGTACCAATGACTACGATAGCTTTAGTCGGGCATTTTTCAGTTGGCAGAACCAGTTCCTTGGTATAGACCGCGTGATCCACACTGGCTAAATTATCACTGACTTTAAAACCCTGACCGTTGACGGCTTTCTCGCATAACAGACAGCCGATGCAGGCGTGTTTACAAACCGAGCGGGCTACTTTGCCGGAATCGCGATTCTTACAGAGCACAAAAACATGGTGGCTGATCGGATGCAGTTCAATGACGCCGCGCGGACAAGCCGTGACGCAATTGCCGCAACCGGTGCATTTGGCGCGGTCAACGACCGGCAGATTCTTTTCATTCATATGAATAGCATCGAACGGACAGGCCGCAACACAATCTCCCAGCCCGATACAACCATAACTGCAGGCGCGTTCGCCACCACCAACCAGATTAGCCGCGAAACAGGTTTTAATTCCACTATATTCGGCCTTTTTAGTTGCTATCCCATCGCCACCCTGACAAAAAACCACCGCAACCCGGCGCTCGCCGGTTTCGACATTGACTCCCAGAATCCGGGCAATCTCTTCACGGGCAGATGGACTGCATACCGGACAACCGGAAACCTGCGATTTGCCACCAGCTAATGCTTCGGCAAAGTTATTACAGCCGGCATAGCCGCAACTGCCGCAATTGGCGCCCGGCAGGCACTCTGCGATCAATCCGATTTTTGGATCCTCTTCAACATGCAGTTTCTTATTGGCGAGCGCGATCAATAGCGCAAAGAATAAACCAATCCCGCCCATGCTCAGCAGACTGTATAAAAACGAGGTAGAATTCATTTGCAATACCTATCTGAAATTAAATTAATCCGGAAAATCCCATAAATGCCAGCGCCAGACAGCCGGCGACGATCAAT
The DNA here is from genome assembly GCA_023229045.1 of Fidelibacterota bacterium. Classification (GTDB taxonomy): domain Bacteria; phylum Fidelibacterota; class UBA2242; order UBA2242; family UBA2242; genus JAGNGI01. The sequence continues at coordinate 10,561 of JALOAB010000037.1, read as the reverse complement.
GTAATCGGCGCTCCTCTGAAAGGTTGAGGCACTTCCGCCAGTTCCAGTTCTTCCCTTATACCAGCCATAATGACCAGCGCCAGCGTAAAACCAACGCCGGAAGCAAAACCAAACACAATGCTTTCGGTAAAATTATATTGCTTCATTACCAGGAAGAGCGCCAGCCCCAGAATAGCGCAGTTAGTCGTGATAAGCGGCAGGAAAATACCCAGCGTATCATAAAGCGGACGGCTGACCTTTTTTATAAACATCTCGACTAATTGCACCAGCGAAGCGATCACTAATATGAATGAGACAATTTGTAAAAATTCAAGATGCAATCCGACTAAAATATACTTATTGAGAAGCCAGGCTACCGCCGCCGTGATCGTCATTACAAAGGTCGTCGCCATTCCCATGCTGACCGCCGAACCTAATTTTTTCGAAACCCCGATAAAAGGGCAAATTCCCAGAAATGATACCAGCACATAATTGTTGATAATCGCGGCTGAAATAAATATCAATATAAGATTCATATCTTCTTCCCTTTTGCATTAATCCAATTGGCCAGACCGATCAGAAAGCCGAGTGTCAGGAAGGCGCCCGGTTGCAGGGCAATTGCCATCCACGGCGTAAATGACAACGGCATAATCTGCCGGGCAAACACGGTGCCGTTACCGATCAATTCGCGGAACGAACCCATCACCAGCAGAACTAAGGTAAAACCAAAACTCATGCCGAGCGCATCAATAACCGCGCGACCGACCGGATTTTTCGAGGCAAAGGCTTCCTGGCGCGCCAATACAATGCAATTCACAACGATCAATGGAATGAACGGACCCAAGGCTTTGCTGATCTCAGGATAAAAAGCCGCAATCGTTCGATCCGCCACGGTCACGAAAGTCGCAATCACAACAATAAAAGTCGCAATCCGGACTTCGTTGGGAATAATTTTTCGCACCAGTGAAATAATCAGGCTCGACATCACCAATGTAAAAATTACCGCCAGCCCCATTGACAGACCATTGATTGCCGAAGTGGTTACAGCGAGTGTTGGACAAAGGCCCAAGACCATGCGCAGGATCGGATTCTCCTTCCAGAGCCCCTTGAGAAATTCGCTGGTGAGGGTCACATTTGACTTTGCCATTTTATTTCACCTTTTTCAAATAAATCGCCCGGTTCTTTTCGATCGCGGTGTTAATAATATCAGCCACCGCTTTCGATGTTATCGTCGCTCCGGTGATTGCCTGAATCTGCAATTTGCTTTTATCGGCTTCTTTCCCTTTTACAACCGTGATCGCCGCTCCGACCGGCAAATCGCTGAATTGTTTATGAAACCATAAAGCGTCAGTTTTATTGGTTGGATCGGTTTCAATTTTCGTTCCGAGTCCGGGAGTCTCTGCCTGTGCGAGGATTTTTATATTGATAATTTTAGTTAAATCCGGATCCATACCGACCAGAATGCGCAGACGGCTCTGGAATCCATCACCTTCCGCGACAAAAGCCACTCCGATAACCTGACCTTTATCATCTTTGCCGATATAAAAAGTTACGTCGTTAATTACCTTGACATCGCAGGTTTTTTTGGCGGGCATGACGTAACCGACGGCTTCCGAAAGCACTTTGTTGGCATTCAACTCAATGCGCGGCGCCGTATAGATATTTAAAGCGGCTAAGATTAATCCCGACAACAGAGCAGTTCCGGTTAGAACTACGACTAATTTTAATGACTTATTCATTTCTTTACCTCTCCAAAATATTGCGGGCGTGTGTACCGATTTATCAGTGGCACCAAACCGTTCATTAACAGAATCGAATACATTACGCCTTCCGGTAGACCGCCGAATTGGCGAATTATTACAAGTAAAATGCCGGCTCCAATTCCAAAAATCCAGGCGCCGACGTTCGTGACCGGTGAAGTGACCATATCGGTCGCCATGAAAAAAGCACCGAGCATTAAACCGCCTGAAAACAGATGAAAGATCGGATCAGGATACTGAGCCGGATCAATGAGCCACAGAATCCCGCTGAAAATTACAACCGTTCCCAGATAACTGAGTGGGATACGCCAGTTGATGATACGCATTAGCGCCAGAATCAATCCTCCAATCAGGAGCGCCAGCGCGCTCGTTTCGCCGATACAACCGCCGACTTTACCAATGAAAAGCTCGATATATGGAGTCAATATTTTCTCGAATTTGAACGAGCCCAGCGGTGTGGCGGTCGTAATGGCATCGATCGTACGCGGAATCGTCCAGGTCGTCATCGCAATCGGGAAACTGGTTTGTAGGAATGCACGCCCGAGTAAAGCCGGATTAAAAATGTTGTACCCAAGTCCACCGAAAATCTGCTTGCCGACAATGATAGCAAAAGCCGCCCCGATAACAACCATGCTGAGCGGCAGGCTGGGCGGCAAGGTCAATGCCAGTAATAAACCAGTTAAAGCCGCGCTACCGTCTCCGATCGTCATTTTGCGATGTCTGATCAGATTGACAAATTCCTCGGCGACCATGGCGCTAAGTATCGCTGTCACGATCACTATCAATGGTCGTACACCAAAATTGTAAACACTGAAACCAACCGTCGGTAACAGGGTCGTTATCACCAACCACATAATCAGCGGAACCCGCGCGGGTGTTTTAACGTGCGGCGAAGAAGTCAGAATAAAGTGTCGCTTCTCCGCCTCTTTTGCAACGGGCGCCGGAGTTGGTTTTTCGGGTGTGCTTTTCGGCGATTCTACGGCTCCGCTATTCTGTTCATTCTCCATTCTTTAATTTTCCTATATTAGTTCTGTACCTTTTCAGGTTACAAATCAACTCTAAATTAGTTATGGGTATCAGTTTGTTTACGACGCACTTCGGCTACTCTGATTTTGCCGACTCGAATGTGATGCACCAGAGGTATTGCGGCCGGACAGACGAAGGCGCACGAGCCGCATTCGATACAATTGGCAATCCCATATTGATTGGCTTCATCCCATTTTTCAAATTGCGACAGGCGTGCCAATTTGGTTGGGATCAAATTCATCGGGCAGGCGCGAATGCAGGCGCCGCATTTGATGCAGGGATATTCCTGCACTTTTGAGATCATTTTTTCTGTCAGGCAGACGATTCCACTGGTGGCTTTTACCACCGGCACAGACAAAGTGGTCTGCGCCACGCCCATCATTGGACCGCCCATTAAAACTTTGACAGCATCATCGGTCAGACCGCCACAGAACTCGATCAAATTTTGAAAAGGCGTCCCGATGCGCGCCAGCACGTTTTTGGGTTCGCGGATTCCCGGCCCGGTGACAGTCACGACGCGCTCGATCAGCGGTTTGCGTTTGGTGATGGCTTCGGCGACTGCAAAGGCGGTTCCGACATTGTTGACCACGACTCCGATATCCATCGGCAAACCACCGGCTGGGACTTTGCGTTTAAGCACCGCGTCGATCAGCATTTTCTCAGCTCCTTGCGGATATTTCACTTCCAGAGGTTGAACTATAATGCCCCAGTATTTTTCAGTGGCTTTGGTCATTAACGCTATCGCGTCCGGTTTATTGGACTCGATGCCGATAACCGCGCGGTTGACGCCCAACGCTTTCATCAGAATCCTTACACCAAGTACAACCCCTTCGGTATGTTCGACCATCAGGCGATGATCCGCAGTCAGATACGGTTCACATTCACATCCATTCAGGATAAATGTATCAATCGTTTTGTTCTTCGGTGGACTTAATTTGACTTGAGTCGGAAAAGCCGCTCCGCCCATACCGACTATGCCGGCATTTAGTACTATTTCATTAATTTGGGCGGCGGATAAGTTTTCCCAGTCAGGAATTGAATTCAGAGAATTTTCGCATTCATCACGACCGTCGCCGACGATCTGGATCATGAGAGTATTAATTCCCAACGGATGCGGCATTTTCTCGATTGCTTTAATTTTACCGGTGATCGAGGCATGGACGGTGCTGGACACAAATCCACCACTCTTGCCGATCAGTTGACCGGTCTTGACTTCCATGCCTTTTTCAACTATCGGGACACAAGCCGCACCGATATGTTGCTGTAACGGGATATAAACTTCGCCCGGTAAGGGCAGTTGTTCAATGATTTTATTTTCACTTAATTGTTTATACTCAGCCGGATGAACGCCCTTCTTGAACGTCTTCAATTTCATTGCTCTTTTGCTCCTAATCTATCCTGCATCCAAACGTCAAAAATTTTGTGGAATTTAAGAATATTAACCTATAAATACCGCGATAATTTTCCATAATTATACTGGAGCGCGATTTGTTTATGCGAATGTTTTTGTGTAATTTTGGACGTTCTTTGACGGGGGCGAATGGATTCGACGGGATTGAAGATCTGCCGAATAGCGTGCCGTGGTTTTCAGGAGGGCCACGTTAATAAACCTGAAAACCTGAAATGCCAATTCGTTTGGCACTGTCGCTTACGCTTAAGTAAGTGACCGTTCTGCATCGGTCTCGCCTGCGGGCTGGTGCAGGGCGTCGATAAGGCGGGCTCGTTTCGTTTATCGGTTTGTGTAAACGGAATTAAAAACAGCAAACTGGCTTTTGCCAAGTTTGTTCGCTGGCGCGGTAAAAGTAAGATCCATCAACGGACTACGCACGTAGCGATTCTGCGGTTCTCTTTTTCGGACGAGGGTTCAATTCCCTCCGCCTCCACTCTCTCAATCATTGAAAATTGATTTGAGATGACTTTCCCAGAGATTATCCCAGTTATTTTTTTCAATAATTTTCTTAAATAAAACATCACTGCGCGGTTGAGTTTCAGTCAGGAGTTTTATGACACGGTTGGCATTGTATGCCGGACTTTCGTCCAGGGGTAAATACAAAACTCCGTCCTGAGCAACTTCCCAGAAAACCGGAATCTGACTCAATGCCAGCGGTGTGCGCGCGATTCCCGCTTCCAGAATCGGCAAACCAAATCCTTCGTCGGTGCTGAGATACATCACCAAATTACTGATGAAATAGAGATCCCTGACAACCTCACGATTCTTTTCAGGTGCAATCCCCAGACGCTCGAAAAGATCACTTAAAAATAGCAGATTTCCGGATAGATCATTTTCCTGAATGAGATTATAGAGGCTGGCGGAGTATTCGGTCAACGCACCATTTTCCTTTTCAGGCGCGCCGGTAATGATTCCGAGCAGGTTCGGCCAGGTGTTTCGCAGAGTGGCGATTACCCGGATACTGCGTTCGACATTCTTACGCTTAATAATTCGCGCCGGAATTAATATTATCGGATATCGTTTAAAAATTTTAATATCTTCGGTAATCGTCGTAGTCGCCGGTTCGAATTTGAAAAAATCCTGATATTTTATCGTGTTGGGCACGACGAGGATCTTACGACGCGGAATATTAAATAATTCGGCCATCTGCCGTTTGCGAAATTCGGAAATAGCAATATATGTGACATTCGGCAGGGCTGTTTTTAGCAATGACCAGGGACGACGGTCGAACAAATTAGGTTTGTGTTCATCCATCAACCAGGCCAGGTCATGAGTCCAGATATAATAATTTTTATCCGGGTATTTTATGATATAATTCCAGAAAGCTTCAGTAGCCATCAGATTGAAAGGCATGGTCATTATATTATGAATAATGATATTGTTTATATTGCCAATTTCGGCTTCGATCCGGCGTTGCAGGTTTTGCATCCGATACTCGTAAAATTCAGGTAGTGAGCCAAATCGCAATACGCGCTGAGTTTCGCGCACATGCGGATTGTCCGGATTCAAATCCGGTACGATACTGGTCTTTGTGTTTTGTCCAACGACCGAGCCCGCCCCACTCAACATCGTTACCAGATAACCATTTCTGGCAAATACTTCCGCCATGGGTTTCAGAGCGCTCTCCACTCCGCCAACGACCGGCGGCAAACTATAATGTACAATCAATAATTGTTTGTTAGGCTTCATATATAATCTGGTCTTCCCACCTTATTTAGTTGTCGAATCAAGTTTTAAAAAGGCAATGGCGAATTTATCAAGACAAAACCGCAAACTTATTAAAAACAAACCGGTTCAATTGATATCCAAACTAAAAATAATTATGATATTTCTCAAACAAACCGGTTGAACTTTATGAAGACGCGTTTAATGATTGCCAGCGATCTACGAGGACTCCGGCAAAAGGATCCATCGAACTAACTGCCAGATATTGTTTAAGCTCTTCTTCGTTAGACACTTTAAAAATAGGAAAAAGTTTATTCATTTTAAATTCCAGTCGATATTGATCGATCATATCTTCAATCCATAGCAAATTGCCGGTCTTGGTGCGATGATACAAAACGGGTGCAATTAAACAGCCGTTATTGACATAAGCCAGCGGTAATTGCCCGGTAGCAAACGGCAAATCGATCAGAGCCAGCGGTGGGGTTGTGACGATGAGCTGAGTCCTCTTCATCAGTACATCACGCGCATCATGTACCAGATTCATAATGATCTCCGAACGCCATTCCAGCCAATCGGGCAACATCTCGACAATCTGACTGGTAAACGACACGACTTCACCTATCATCGATGAAAATTCAGTCACGCAGAACGGACAATAACAAAAAGGCGGCACCCGATGCTGAACATCCAGGTCCTCTTCCTGCCAGAAAAACGGGAACCTCAAATTTTCCAATAAGCAGTAATCCACCGATCCAAGTCGGTACACCTTAGCAAGCAAACTATGGTAAAAATCGAGTCCTATGGGATTATTAGGACAGATTGGCAGGTATTGTTTACGAGGATTGTAGGTAGCGCCGGCATAATTGACTGGCGCCGTAAAGGTTTCTTTATGCCATAAAAATGGGTTTTGGAAACAGTCGATAATGACTCCAACTTTCAATCCGGTTTGCCCGGCTAATTCAATCATCCGGGCGACCGGAAAATACTTCATTTTCTGATCATCGGAAACGTAAGATTTTGCCAGTGAAAAAAACACTCCCTGATAGCCTTTATCGCGAATAATCTTTAAATCCTCGATCAGTCTTTGTCGTTCGTATTGAGCCGTACAATATTTTACGAAGATTGCCATTTCGCATGAAATTTCGGAATAAAACTAAATATATCAAGAAGAAATTTGCATTTGAGATAAATTCAGTAATTGTAACTTTTATTTGTCGGAGCGAGAGGATTCGAACCTCCGACCCCCTGAACCCCATTCAGGTGCGCTAAGCCGGACTGCGCTACGCTCCGATTGTCAAAGACGGTCGTAATTTAATAGTTAAGGATATATATATCTACGAAAAATCGCTTTACCAACTATTCAGAATATTCAGTAAATCCGTCAACCCCTTTTTGACTTCATGCAAAACTGTGCTGACATCAGATGTCTCTGGCGTCGAGCCATCTAATTCACTCCAATTTTCAGTTTCTATGGCTTTTTGCCAGTCCTCTGGTTTAATTTCTTTCAGTTTCTGTTTAGCGCCTTCAATAGTGAAGCGTTTTTCATAAAGCAGGTGTTTTATAAACCTGATCAACTGAATATCTTTTTCGCGGTAGGTTCGATTACCCGCCCGGTTTTTTGATGGTGTCAGTGATGGAAATTCCGTTTCCCAGTACCGCAGAACATACTGTTTCAAGCCGGTAATTTCACTAACCTCTCCTATCGAGTAGTAAAGTTTTTTTATTGGTTTTTCCATATCACACCTTTAGTTGTAACCATTTAAACCATTACTTTAATAGTATACTGAGATTAAAGGCTTATGTCAAGTAAATTTTTAAATTATTTCAAATTATGGACGATAACTGTGCCGTTGGCACAGAAGTTTACGACGTTTTGTTTAATTATCTCAAAACGTATCTGCCAGTTGTTGGCAAGTTTTCTCTCCAGCGCTCTTAAAGTATCAAATGAATACACGGCTAGTCGCGGGATTATGAAATCAGGTGGATTTTCTTTATAGTATTTAAATGGGAAAAATCCGCATATACCCTGATAACCAGCGGATTGTGCTTCGCAAATAATCTGACGATTTAATTTGCCAAAAGGCGTACAAAAATACCTCACGTCTGTCATAAACTGTTGCTCTAAGGTTTGTTTTGAAAGGCGCAATTCCTCTCTTATCGTAGAAGTAGGCATTCCCGCTAACATGCAGTGTGAAACGCCGTGTGAGCCGATCTCCCAACCGTTATCAATCAATTTTGCAATGTTATCAATAGTCAGATGTTGATATTTAATTCCACCAAGGTTGACATCCCAGGTATTTTGCGCACCCAGGAAATTCGTGATCAGAAACAGAGTTGCCGGAATGCCGAATTCTTTCAGAATCGGATAGGCATAAAGAAAAACGTTCTGATAGCCGTCATCAAAAGTCAAAGCGATCAGTTTAGTTTTGTTTTGATTTTTTCTAATGTCGTAAAGCGTACCGAATTCAAAGCCTCGATTCAGTAAATGTTCAATTTGTTGGCTAAACCTTTTCGGAGAAATACATCCGGCACCCAGCTCTGGTCGGACATCAACTTTGTGATAGACCAAAACTCGATTTTTCAAAGGAAGAATTTCGCTTATGTCTTTATCCTCGAATTACTCTGGTTTGAAATTATACTTGCGATAAAAACGCTCAGTAAATTCACCAATCAAAGTATAGGATTGGCTCAGAATATTTTCGTCCGGCAGGAATACTATCCGGAAATGATGAGTTCCCGGTTTCTGCCCGAAACCACTGCCATAAACGACCAGTACGCCTGTTTCTTCAAGCAATTCAAGCACAAACTGTTCATCAGAAAGGTTCGCGGGAAGTTGAACTTTAGGAAATGCGTAAAAAGCGGCTTCCGGCTTTATGCAGGATATCCCCGGGATTGCATTCAACATGTTATAAGTGATGTCGCGGCGGATCGTCAATTTCCGGATAACTTCCGGTAAATGGGCATCGTCGCCGTTCAACGCCGGTGCAACCATATATTGTTGAGGATGATTCGCACAAAGTCGGGCGCGCAGGAGTTTATCGATGGCTTTCCGGTAATCGGTCATGACTTGCGACGGATCGTAAAAAATCGCCCAGCCGACTCGCCAGCCCGGCATGATATAATTCTTACTCAAACCGCCGAAAGTAACCACCGGCACATCTTTCGATAATGCGGCGATCGAGGTATGCGTCTTGCTATCCATAAGTAATTTATCGTAAATCTCATCCGCAAAAATTACCAGATTATGCCGGCGCGCGAATTTGATGATATTCAACAGACTCTCGCGATTGTAAATTGCTCCGGTCGGATTGTTGGGATTAATTACCACAATCGCCCGGGTGTGCGCATTGACGCGCTTTTCGAGTTCTTCGAAATCGATTTGCCAGCCGGTCGATTCATTCAGCAAGTACGGATTCAATTCACCGTGATAGACCGGAATCTGCCCGCTGTAAAGTGGATAACCGGGCGAAGGCGTCATGATGTTATCACCCGGATCGATTAAAGCCGCAATTGCCAATGTAATAGCTTCCGAGGCTCCGTTGGCTATAAAGACATTTTCAGCCGTAATCCCTTTGATTCCCTTCTTTTCAACGGCATAATGCGCCACAGCCTCCCGGGCTTCAGCAATCCCCAGAGAATCCGCATAGGTTGACACATTTGATTTAACATTGGCATTCGCATGCAATATTTTATCTATTACAATCTGGCGTAGTGCGCGCGGTGTTTCAAAATCATAAACCGGCGGATCACCAATATTCAGATAGATAATTTTCTGGCCGCGGGCTTCAAGTTGTTTGGCTTTGATTACAATGTCGCGAATCGCATAAGTCACTTTTTGGGTGCGTTGAGCCGGGATAATCTTTTTGAACATATACTAAACTCCCATGATACGTTTTACATGACAGTCAGTCGCATTATTTTATCCTTCTGCCGGTTGAATGATTGTTTCGACGTAAACATCCGGATCGAACAGATAGCGAGCTAGTTCCTGCAACTCATCAGTGGTAATCATATCGATTATTTCAAGAAGTTCAGCCACCGTAAAAATCCGTTTTTCATAAATTTCCATCTTGGCCAGATTGCTCATTCGGGCATTCATATTTTCCATAGCCAAGACCAGTCCGCCTTTGGATTGCTGTTTGGCTTTTTTCAATTCGCGAGCTGGAATTGATTTGCGGTTAAGCGCCGACATTTCACTGTAAATTTTATCCACAATCGTCCTCAGACGATTTTTCTCAACGCCGGCATAAATCCCAAACAGTCCTTCCTTCAGAAACAGATCGGAAAACGAATATACTTCATAAACGTAGCCGTATTTTTCACGGATATTATGGAATAAACGTGAAGTCATTCCGCCACTTAGAATTATGTTGAGCAAACCGAGCTGGAAGCGCCTGGCATCACCCTGACCAAAAATCCGGCGTCCTAAAATAACGTGAGTCTGCTTGATGTCTTTGTAATAAATTTTCGGCGATTCAGGAACAGTCTCACCTGCGGCTTTTTCGTGCCTGTCATTACCTTCCTGCATTTCATCGCAATGTTTAGCAACCAATCTCACCAATTGTTCATGTTCGACCCGCCCGGCGGCCGCGATGACCAACCGACCGGTAGTGTAGTGTCGATCAATAAAGTGTTTCAAATCAGCTACCTGAATTCCGGATACACTCTCAACCGTACCCTG